>JBOGOY010000637.1:0-3467 GCA_050748185.1 Pyrinomonadaceae bacterium | reverse complement strand
CTGTATCTCCCTTCTATCGGATTTTGCTATCTCGTCGCGCTCCTCTCGATGCGCCTCGCGCAGCGTCACGCCGCCCCGGCAATTTATTTAACCGGCGCGCTGCTCCTGTCTTTCGGGGCGAGCACGATGCTGCAAAATCGCGTTTGGCACGATTCAATCGCGCTCTGGGGGCGCGCCGTCGAGAAGGCACCCCATTATTGGGCGATGCAATACAATCTTGCTCTGGCTCACCTCGATCACAAAGACTACGCGACCGCGTACTCTTTCTTAGTCAAAGCCGCTCCCAACGCCACGCCGGCGAGCGCACCGCTCATTTATAACAACCTCGCGCTCGCGCAAATGGGCCTCGGCGATACCGATGGTGCGTACCAGAGTTTGCAGAAGGCTCTTGCCTCCGATCCTCGGCGATTGGAAGCGCACAATAATCTAGGGACGCTTTTATTTGAGCGGCGCGATTACGTGGCCGCGCGCGGGCATTTCGCCTCTGCGCTCGAGCGCGATCCGACCTCGCTCTCGGCGCGTTTCAATCTAGCCCGCACGCTGGCGGTTTTAAACGACCGCGTGGCCGCGGCTAAAGAGTTTGAGGCAGTGCTGACGCAAAATCCCGGCGACGTTGAAGCCAGACGGCAGCTTGAAGCCCTCGGCCGGACGGCTAATGTCGTTAGCGAAAGCGGCGTGAGTGATCGGAATGGCGTCGGGTCTAAGTGATTGATGAACTTGCGAGCAGTTCACTTTGTGTGCGCGCGACTGCTCTTCAGCCTTGTCGCGCTGACGACCTCGGCCTATTGGCTGCTGGCCTACGTCCCACTGACGCGCAACTGGGTCATCGAGTGCCCGGTGGTCACTTGGTTGCCCCTCTTCGTGAAGTGGCACCCTTATCTTTACTGGTTCGCGCTGGTGGCCGTTGTTTCAACGCTCGGCGAAGAGCTGCGCCGCCCGGAAACCAAAAGGCTCGCGGCCGGCTTTATCTTGTTTCACACGTCCGCGGGCGCGGCGCTCTTGAAGCTTCCGTTGCTCGCCAATCCGCCCGCCGACATTATCAGTTTCATCCTCAGCCTGATCGCGCTCTTTCCCATTTTCTGGCTCGCGGCCATTGACCACGCGGGCCACCTGAAAACGGCGAACTGGGCGGGCGCAGGCGAAGCGAACCTCTCACTAAAAGCGGCGCTGCTCTCAGCCGCCTCCGTGTCGCTGCTCTACGCGGCGATCTTCTACCTGCGCCACGTCGTCACAGGAGGAATCCACTTCACTCCGGCGGAACAACTGTTCACGCTGATTTTGAGCGGCGTCTCTCACTTGCTGATTTTTGTCGCCTTTCTCGCTGGCTGCCGGCTTATCCGCGCGGCCTCGGGATTGTTCCGGGCGCGAGAGTTAGCGGAGTTCTTCCTGTCCAACTTATTACTGAGCTTGCTCGGAGCGCTAGTCTTGCGCCAAATCATCCTCGCCGGGCTCTCATTCAACACCCGCTTGGCCGATCTCTTTGCCTTCTGTTTCGCGCTCGCCGTCGTTGCCTTACTCAGTAGCCTGAACCTGAGAACTGCCCAAGTGAGCGGAGAGCAGGTGCGCGCCGGCGTCGGGGGATTACTGGCCTTAATCGCGCCGAGGTCCGCCTCGTCTAAGCCGGCCCGACTGCTTTGGGCGGTGGGCATTGCGGGAATCGCCTACGGCGTCCCGGCTCTGTTAGCCCATCTGGATTGGAACGCGATCGCGCAAAAGCTGTCGGCCCTTTTCGTCTGGTGCCTCGTCTTCGCCTTCTTTGATGCCTCCCGGCTGGCGATGAAAAGCGAAAGGTCTTCGCCGCTTCACATCGGGCTGGTGTTAGCTGCGAGCATCGGGCTTTATGCCGCCTTAAGCTCGGAGCACGCGCGTTGGCCCACCCTGTTGCACAGCCCACAGTCGGGCAGCGAGATCACGCTGGAACGGTACGGCGATCTGGACGTTTCCTTCGGCGTCGCGCGCGCCATCCTGACGCCGCCGCCCGACCACAGCGGCTTTTACGCCATGCTCCGAGAGCAGCCACAACTCATCACCGCCAACCCAGCAACGTCGCCGCCCAATCTGATCGGCGTCAAACTGATGCCGACCGTCGGGCAGAAGCCACATATCTTTATCATCGTCGTTGACAGCTTGCGACGCGACTACCTCTCGCCTTATAACCCGGCGGTCAATTTCACGCCGCAGATTGAGACGTTCGCGCGTGAGAGCGTCGTCTGGGAAAACGCCTTCACGCGCCACTCCGGCACGGTGCTGTCTGAGCCGTCGATCTGGGCCGGGGCAATGATGCCGCACGGTGTCGCGGACGTTCAGGCGCGGGAGATGACCGCTCTACAAAAACTGGTCCAGACCGAAGGTTACGATCAATACCTGACTCTCGACCCGGTGCTTCGCAAGATCGTCACTCACGACTCCGTTTTCACTGAATTGGATCAAGGCGTTCACTGGTCTAACTATGACTTTGCCCGAACGGCGGCGGAGTTGCGCGCCAAGCTCGACGCTCGGCCAAACCTCGAACAGCCCGTCTTCCTCTATACGCAGCCGCAAAGCATTCACCAGACGACAGTCGCCACCGTTCGCAAAACGAAGGGCGACGACATGGAATTTGCCGGCTTCGATGCGGCTTACGCCCAGCAGGTCCGACTCTTCGATTACAGCTTCGGCGAATTCATCCAGTTCCTCAAGGCGCGCGGGCTTTACGAAAACAGCGTCGTCGTCCTGACCGCCGATCATGGCGAGGCGCTTGGTGAAGATGGGCGCTGGGGTCACAGTTACAACCTCTCGCCGCAGGTCTTAAGAATTCCTTTGCTCGTTCACCTGCCTGAACGATACCGTGCGGCGTTCGATTGGCGACCCGACGAACTAGCGTTCTCGGCAGATGTGACGCCGAGTCTCTATTATCTTCTCAGGCACCGACCGCTCGTGATGACCGACGGACTGACCGGCCGGCCACTGTTTACGGAAACGGCTGAAGAGCGGCAGCCACATCGACAGGATTCGTACCTCGTCGCGTGTAGTTACGGGCCGGTCTATGGCGTCCTCGGCGGCGACGGCCGCTCGCTGTTCGTCACGGATGGCATCAACCAGCGGGACTACTTCTACGACCTCGAAAGCGACCCGCAAGGGCGGCGTAACGGCCTGACACCTGCGCTGCGTGCGACCTACGAAAAGCTTATCCGCAGTCATTTGGCAGGCCTCCGCCGCTTCTACACTTCCGAACGTTCGCGTTCGACACTGCCACCGTCTTAGTCTCCCGGCGCAAGGCGAGTGGGCGGGCGCGTCACCGTCTTCCACATACAACAAGGCGGTGCGGGAACAACTTGGTACTGACAACTTAACAGGGGTGATATTAGACCTCTTGCAAAAGTCTGATAGATGATGCGACAAGTAGCTCACAAGGAAAGGTCTTGATGAGCTACGAACAAATAAAGAAGTTGCGACCCGTTGACTTCAAACGCTACTGCGGAGTCAAA
>JBOGOY010000636.1:0-3468 GCA_050748185.1 Pyrinomonadaceae bacterium | reverse complement strand
GCGTAACCGCACGCCGCACGGTTGCCTTCGACGGCTGTCAGTCGCTCGAAGCGGCGCGCGAGCGGCAGCGTCAAGAGCCCGACGCCGGAGTAGAGATCGAGGGCGCTTTCGCCGCTCGCGTCTTTGACGGCCTCGCGCACCAGCGATTCAAGCAGTGCGTGGTTGATCTGGAAGAAGCAGGTTGCGTCGAAGCGGTAGCGCTCGCCTGCGATCGTGCGGACGCGCTCTCCCGGCTCGGCCGACCCGGCGGGCGGCGAGAGCGACACGCCGTCGTCGCCCGCGACGGCCTGAAACTCCACCACCTCGTCGGGTAACGTCCCCGCACGCAGTTCCGCGCGCAAGCCTTCGAGCACACGCCCGATCTCCGGCACGACGACGGGGCACTCAGCCACGTCGCAGACGCGGTGCGAGGCCAGTTCGTAATAGCCGAAGTGTTGTCGCACCGCGTCGTGCTGCCAGCGCGCGCGCGAGCGGTAATGCCAGACGTTTGGCGAGGGCGTGACGGAGATTTCGGCGGGCGGATCGAGGCGCGCGATGCGGCGCAGGCAGTCGCGGATGATCTCGACTTTGGCGGCGAGTTGCGCTTCGTAATTCAACTGCTGAAAATCACAGCCGCCACAGCGACCGAAATAGGGGCAAGGGGGCTCGACGCGCGCCGGCCCGGCCGAGAAAACTTCGACCACCGAGGCGAAGGCGACTTTGCCCTTGACGCGATCGATGCGTGCGCGCAGGCGGTCACCGGGCGCGGCGAGGCCGACGAACACAGTCATCCCGTCCGCGTGCCCGAGCCCCGCGCCTCCCGGCACGAGGCGCTCGATCCCGACCTCGATGGTGTCGCCAACTTTCATTTCAGTAGCCAGTAGCCAGTAGTCAGTAGCCAGTAGCCGGCAGGATGGTTTTCCTACTGACTACTGACTACTGACTACTGGCTACTTCTTCAAAGGTAGAACAAACTCAGGCGCGGCAGCCCGCACTCTTCGCGCAGCGCCTTTGCGAGCAGATGTTCGAGCGTCTGCTCATAAGCTTCGCGGCCCATGCGCGTGCGATAGGGCTTCAACTGTTCGGCGGCCTGCGTCTCACGCGCCTGAAGCTCGGCGGGCGTGAAGCAGGCGCGTGCGTATTGGTCCAGCATTTTTTCGAGATCGGTGAGCGCGGCTTCGAGCCGCTCGGCGTCGGGACGCGCGGCCCCCGCGAAGTCTTCGCGCAACTCTAAGACCCGCACGGCGGCGCGCCACATGGCTTCGCACAACTCGTCCTCTATGAACTTCCGGCGTTCGGCGGTGGCACGCGCAAGTTCTTCGCGGGCGGCGTCGAGGTGCGCGAGAATCGCGGGACGCGGGAACGGCAGCCCGGCGCTCTCGTCAGCAGCCACGGTCGCAGCTTTGTCGTCGCCGTTGGTCGCAACCGCCCCGGCGGCTTCCCCGCCGTTGGCTACTCCATTCGACGCGCCGTTCAAGGCCGCGCCGCGTTGCGAGTCGAGCCACTCCGCGAACTGCGCCTCGACCTCTTCCTGACAATAGAAAAGAGACTTGACGCTGCGCTTCCGCGGCTTCGCCTCGAACGAGTCGAACGACTGCTCGACGCCGCGCAGCGCGACGTGCAGCGGCACGCCACGGCCTTTCCAACTCTCGATCAGCGCCCAGTCCAGCGGGCTCAAAAACAGGTGCTTACCGCGCCGCCGGATAAACGCCTCTTCAATTTCGGTGTAGTAGTTGAAGTAGTTCAAGCCGGTAGCCAGTAGCCAGTAGCCAGTAGCCAGTAGCCGGCAGGATAGCTTTCCTACTGGCTACTGGCTACTGGCTACTGGCTACTTCTTCGTTCGTAAATCAACCTTAGTCCTTCCAGCGTCAGCGTGTCGTCAACGGTTTCGATCAGTTCGGAGCCGGTGGCGATGAGGGGCGCGAGGCCGCCGGTGGCGACGACGCGCGCCCGCCCACCAAGCTCTTCGACGACGCGGCGCAGGATACCGTCCACCAGCCCGACGTAGCCGTAGAACAGCCCCGACTGCATCGAGCCGACGGTGGTCTCCCCGATGACCTTCTCGGGCCGCCTGATCTCGACGCGCGGCAGCCGTGAGGCGCGCGCGAACAGCGCCTCCGCCGAGATGTTGATGCCCGGCGTGATGACGCCGCCGACGTACTGGCCGGCGGCGTTGATGGCATCAAAGGTGGTCGCCGTGCCGAAGTCGACGACGACGCAGGGCGCGCCGTACTTATGGATCGCGGCGACGGCGTCCACGATGCGATCCGCGCCCACGTCTGCCGGCGGCTGGTACAGAATCTCGACGCCGATGTCGGCCGTGTGGTCGATGAAGAGCGGCGTCTGCCCGAGGTAATCTTCCGACATGCGTTTCAGCGTGAAGTTCAAAGGCGGCACAACCGATGCGATGGTGACGCCGTCAATTGTCTGAAAGTCCACGCCGGCGAGTTCGAACAGGTTGCGCGTCTGCATCCCGTACTCGTCCACGGTGCGCTCGCGCGCCGTCGTCAAACGCCAGTGCGCCGCCAGCCGCGAGCCGTCGTACACGCCGAGCGAAGTGTTGGTGTTACCGACATCGATGACTAACAACATAGATTGGAAGGAGCGAATGCCGCCTCTCAACTCGATCAGGAAAAATGTTATGAATCGGCCCCGTGAGGGTCACTTGATAATAGCCCAGCGGTTCGCCTCCGCAGAAACGCGGGAGGGGATTAACCACCGAGGACGCGGAGAGCACGGAGGAGGCAAATGCGGAGCGATGACTGATTGAAGCAGTAGTCAGTAGCCAGTAGCCAGTCATCACCACACGGAAGGCAGAGCGGTGGCCGCAGCCTACTACCGGCGTGCGCGCCGCAGTCGCATCCGCCCGATGGCTCGACGAAGTATTCCGGCCGCCCGTCGCGATTCAGATCGACAGCTTCGACCGAGACGTTCGACAGATACTCTTCCTTCGCCCGCGGCCCTTCGCCCGCGAGACATTCGAGCACGTCACGATGATCTTTGAGAAACTGCGCCAACAACTCGCGGCGCGTGTCGGCGGGCACTGGTTCGGAAGCCTTAACGGCCCACCCACCGTCCTGCGCCGCGATTCCGGGTGCGAGAGTCAGGAGCGCCGCCACGAGGCACGCAAGCGCGGACAGGGGCCGGCACTTCTCAGCAGTGGTAATTATCGTTTTCATCACTTTCAACCTTTCAGGCCGCGGGTTTCGCAAACCCTCTCGACCGAGCGGCGCGCATGATAACGCAGACGCGACCGACGGCACGAGTGCGGCGCAGGAGCCGTGACCGGTGGCCCGCTTTCACGCTTCTCTGGCAAGCATTTTTTCGAGTTCGTCGCAGGCCGCGCGCGCCCCGTCCTCGCCCTGCACTTGCCGCCCGATGGCCGCGGCGTTCGCGGCGTATGGCGGCTCGCCGAGCAGCGCGTCGAGTTCTTTCGTCACGCGCGCGGCTTTGTACTTCTCGCGCCATAGCGTGCGGCTCGTGCCGAGA
>JBOGOY010000635.1:0-3470 GCA_050748185.1 Pyrinomonadaceae bacterium | reverse complement strand
CGGAACAAGGTCCGTCCGCGCGGGCCTTCATATCACGCGGGCTTCGCGGCGCAGCATCTCGGCCAGTTTTGCCGCGCCCGACTTGGCGTCGCCATCGCCGAGAAACTGCGTCTGTTTGGTTTTGAGCGGGAAGTAAATCTTATTGACGTGCTGGGTCGAAGGCGACTGGCCGTCCGCGCTGGGCTGGACTTCCTTAATCTCTTTCTTCTTAGCCGCCATGATGCCTTTAAGCGTCGCGTAGCGAATCTGACTGATGCCGGATTGGATCGTCAAAAGCGCCGGCAGCGGCATCGTGTACCACTGATACCAGCCGCTTTCCAACTCGCGCTTGACGCGAAACTGCTCGCCCGAAGCATCCACGTCAATGACGATCGTCGCGTGCGGCAGCCCGAGGATTTCCGCAAGGATGACGCCGGTCTGCGCGTAGCCGTTGTCGTCGGATTGAAGACCGGTCAAAACGAGGTCGGCCTGCTCGCCGCGTATCGCCTCGGCGAGCAGGCGCGCGGCCTCGTAGGGTCCGGGCTGCCGCGTACCGTCGCTGACGACGTGGACGGCGCGATCCGCGCCGCGCGCGAGCGCGTCCTTGATCACGCTCTTGACGCGCTGCGGCCCCATCGAGCAGACAACGACTTCGCCGCCTTTTTTCTCCTTCAATCGCAACGCCTCTTCGAGCGCGTAGCCGTCCGACTCGTTGACTTCGTAGGAGAGATCGCTCTCCTCGATCCACGTGGACTCTTTGTTAATTCGCAGAATCGCGTCCTTGTTGGCGACCTGCTTCATAAGAACGATGATTTTCATGATCAGTTTTCAGTTTCCGGTTTTCAGTTTTCAGTCAACCAGATGTCAGCAGTTGTCTGTTTTGCTGACGACTGAAAACTGAAGACTGAAAACTGTTCAGTCTCCATACCGCTTGAACAATAAAGCCGCGTTGGTGCCGCCGAAGCCGAAGCTGTTCGAGAGGGCGTATTCGACGTTCGCCTCGCGCGGCTCGTTCGGCACATAGTCGAGATCGCATTCGGGGTCGGGGTTCACATAGTTAATCGTCGGCGGCAGGATGTTGTGGTGGAGCGCGAGGACGGAAAAGACCGCCTCGATGCCGCCGGCCGCGCCGAGCAGGTGACCGGTCATCGACTTGGTCGAACTGACCGCCATCTGGTAGGCGTGTTCACCGAAAGTTCTCTTGATGGCGATGGTCTCGAACTTGTCGTTGTAGGGCGTTGAAGTGCCGTGGGCGTTCAGGTAGCCGACTTGTTCGGGACTGATGCCGGCGTCCTTAATCGCCTTCTGCATCACGCGGGTCGAGCCGGAGGCCGTCTCGTCGGGCATCGTGATGTGGAAGGCGTCGGCCGTCATCCCGTAGCCGACGAGTTCGGCGTAAATCCTCGCGCCGCGCGCGCGGGCGAACTCCAATTCTTCGAGGATGACGATCCCCGCGCCTTCGCCGATGACGAAGCCGTCGCGGTCGCGCTCGAAGGGACGAGAGGCGCGCAGCGGATCGTCGTTGCGGGTTGAGAGCGCGCGCATCGCCGCAAAGCCCGCGACGCTCATCGGCGTGATCGCCGACTCGGCCCCGCCGCAGATCATCACGTCGGCGTCGCCGCGCTCGATGATCTTCATGCTGTCGCCGATGGCGTGCGCGCCGGCGGCGCAGGCGGTCGCCGTCGCCGAATTCGGCCCCTTCGCGCCGTGCCGGATCGAGACCTGACCGGCGGCGAGGTTGACGATCGCCGAGGGGATGAAGAACGGCGAGACTCTGCCGGGGCCGTCGTCGAGCAGTTTCGAGTGCTCGCGTTCGATGGCCCAGAAGTCGTCGATGCCGCTGCTGATGTAGGTTCCGACCTGCTCGGCGATCTGCTCGGTGATCTTGAGGCCGCTGTCGCTCATCGCCTCGTCGGCGGCGGCGATCGCGTAGTGGATGAAAGAGCCCATTTTGCGGGCTTCCTTCTTCTCTACGAACTTGAGCGGATCGAAGTCCTTCACCTCGGCGGCGATCTTGACCGAGAACTTCTCGATGTCGAACTTCTTAATAAAGTCCACGCCGCTCTGCCCCTTCAACAGCGCAGCCCACGTGGACTCGACGTTGAGGCCGACGGGCGTGACGAGTCCGAGCCCGGTGACAACGACGCGACGTTTCAAGATGCCAAACTCCTATCCGGGGGTTAATGAAACCGACGAGGCCAATGCGCCCCGGCCTGCGGCGACATGTCGGCCTCTTCCACTGCCATCACGCAAGCGCAGTCGCATGGCCGAGAGGCTGGCGGCGTTTCAAGCGACCGCGGCCGGGTGTCTGTCGCGGCGGCCATGTCAATTAACGCTCTCGGCCGCTGTGTCAGCCCGCGCCTACTTATTCATGTGCTGATCGATGTAGTTGTAGGCGTCGCGCACGCTCTGAATCTTTTCGGCGTCCTCGTCGGGGATCTCGATGCCAAACTCTTCCTCGAAGCGCATCACGAGTTCTACCGTGTCGAGCGAGTCGGCGCCGAGGTCGTCGATGAAGCGCGCGTTCGGCGTCACCTCGTTCTCGTCCACGCCCAACTCGTCCACGATGATCTGCTTCACTTTATTCTCGATCTCTGTTTTATCGGGCATTGTCGTCATGCTCCTTCAATCAACTGGGAATAAGAAAACTTCAAGAAGTGACAGGTGAACGGTGACAGGAATGTGTTGAGTTCCAAGTTGCCGGTCAACCGATTCGCCACCTGACTTCAACTCTTGTCACCTGTCACTATTTACCCGTCACTTTTAACACCCTCCCCCGCGAAAAAGCCAACCGCGGAGACTCAAGCGGTAGCCGCACCTACGAGGGCGGCGCGGGCCGATTCGAGGCTCGCGCGGTCCTCGACATGCAAAAGGCGCGGGACGTTGGTCGGGGCGGTCTGTTTCACCAACCCCGACAAAACTTTACCGGGACCAATTTCGACGAACGCCCCGACACCCTCCGCGATGAGAAAATCAACTGTCTCGCGCCAGCGCACCGGAGCCGACACCTGCCGCACGAGCAATTGCCGGGCCTCTGCGCCGCCGCGAATCGCCTGCGCCTCGACGTTTGTCACGAGCGGCACGCTTAACTTCGTAAACTCGATCCTCTCCAAATCGGCCGCCAAGCGTTCCTGCGCCGGCCGCATCAGCGTGCAGTGAAAAGGCGCGCTCACGTTGAGCTTAATCGCACGCTTGGCCCCGCGAGTCTTCAACAGTTCGACGGCGCGATCCACGGCCGCGGCGTGGCCCGCGATCACGATCTGGTTCGGCGAATTGACGTTCGCCGGGCTACAAATTTCGCCTTGCGCTGACTCGCGGCAAGCTTCCTCGACCACGCCGGCGTCCGCCCCGAGAATCGCCGCCATCGCCCCGACGCCGACGGGCACGGCCTCCTGCATGTAACGCCCGCGCGCGCGCACCGTCCGCACCGCGTCGCTCAGGGAGAGAGCGCCAGCGGCGACGAGCGCCGAATACTCGCCGAGGCTGTGGCC
>JBOGOY010000634.1:0-3472 GCA_050748185.1 Pyrinomonadaceae bacterium | reverse complement strand
ACTCGGAGCGTTGGCCCCACCTCGCGCACAAACCGACACCTCCTGTCACCTGTCACCGTTGACCTGTCACTGTTGAGTCAGTAGGGATTGATTCCGCCAGTAGTTGGCTTCAGCAACCGGCCCACCTTTCACGTCGGAATGCTTTGCTACTGGCTACTGGCTACTGGCTACTGGCTACTTCGGCTCATTCATCGTTTCCCTTGACGCTCAGAGAAGCCGCTTGTTACACTTTCGTCATCGTCCAACGGATGCCCGGCGCGCCCTGCGCCAAGCAAGAACCAAAGGGTTAACCTGCAAAGCCCCGAGCGCCTGCTGCGGCGCTGTTCAGTCTTACATCATTAGGAGGTGTGCTAGTGGGCTTCAAAATCGGTCAGAAGGTTGTTTACCCCAACCACGGCATCGGCATCATCGAGCAAATCGAGCAGAAGCAGATCGGAGCGACTTCCCTTCCCTTCTACACGCTCCGCCTAGCCGCCACCAATACGGTCGTCCTCGTGCCTGTCGCCAACGCGGTCGAAGTCGGTCTGCGCTCGCCCATCTCCAACGCCGAGTGTGAGTTGCTGTTAAAGAACTTGTCGGACGACTTTGCCGCCACGCCCCACGACTGGAAGGATCGTTTCAAGGAATTTTCGGAGAAGATGCGCACCGGCGACATCTTCTCGGTGGCCGAAGTGCTCAAGCACCTGACTTTTCTGAGCCACCTCAAGCCGCTCTCGTTCCGCGAACAGCGGATGCTCGAGCGAGCGCGATACCTTGTCATCTCAGAGTTGGCCGCCGTCTGCCGTCAGCCCGAGTGCAACGTCGAGCCGCGCGTAGATCAGGCGCTCGCCCGCGCCTGCTCGAAGCACGAGCACAGTCCCGCCCGCACCGCCCGCGTCGCCGCCGGCGCGATCATCGGACATTAAAAGAAATGATGAGTGCGGAATGATGAATGATCAATTGAAAGCACCCGCCTTCAATTGATCATTCTTCGTTCCGCACTCATCGTTGTGCTCTCCCCGCTCACTTCACCACCACAATCGTGCCGGCCATGTCGTGCCCGCCCTTGGCCCCGTGAAACGAACAGTAGTACGGATACCTGCCGGGACGGGTGAACTTGTGGCTGAAGGTTCCGCCGGCCGTCAGGGTGTCCGATTCGAACTGCCCCGACCTGTCGGCGATGACCGTGTGCGCGCCTTCCTTGTTCTCCCAAGTCACCGTCGTGCCGGCTCTGACCGTCAGCGTCTTCGGCTCAAATTTCGAGTTGCTGACCGTGACGGTGGCTGCACCCTCGGCTACTTTTGGCTTCTCTTTCGACCGCGGTTGCGTCGCGGCAATGACCGCCGCGCAACAGAGTGCGGCCATCAGAACAATGATTAATCTCTTCATTTTCCCTCCTCAAAATGTCCGCGGGTGTCGAATGGCCGGCGCGAGCCGTCGGGTTTGGTGTTTTCTCGACGCCCCGCGCCCGCCCGAAAAGCTCTGCTCGCTCAATGTCGGCGCTGACTGAAGAATGGTGGTTCGAGGTCGCGGCCATCATAAATTTAATCCCGTCCCGGCGAAAGTTTTTTTCGGTAGTGGCTCAACCCGGGAAGAGTGGCGTGTCACCGTCACTCTCGTCTCTCTTGACCGGGCCATTACCCATTTTCCTCTTCCATTTTTCCCTTTCCCCTCTTTTCCTCCTCGCCCCGTCTTCGCCCCGCCTTCTCGTCGCCTTCTCGTCGCCCCGCCGCTTTCCGGCCGCGGGCGAAAAGTAGTAAGCTAACGGCCTCGCTGCTGCTTTATTCATTCCGCACATTCGAGAGAGGCTTGGAAATCATGTCCCAGACTGCTGTTGTCCCTATTACTGTCGCGCACGGCGACGGCATCGGCCCAGAGATCATGGAGGCGACGCTCCACATCCTCACAGAGGCCGGCGCGGCGCTGGAGATCGAGACGATCGAGATCGGCGAGAAAGTTTATCTCGCGGGCAATAGCGCCGGCATCGAGCCGGGCGCGTTCGACTCTCTACGCCGCACCAAAGTCTTTCTGAAAGCCCCGATCACCACGCCGCAGGGCGGCGGCTACAAGAGCCTCAACGTGACGGTCAGAAAGACCTTCGGCCTCTACGCCAACGTCCGCCCCTGTGTCTCGTACCATCCGTTCATCCAGACCAAGCACCCCGTCATGGACGTGGTCATCGTCCGCGAGAACGAAGAGGACGTGTACGGCGGCATCGAGTACCGGCAGACCGGACAGGTGACGCAGTGCCTGAAACTCATTTCGCGCCCCGGCACCGAGAAGATCGTCCGCTACGCCTTCGAGTACGCCCGCCGCAACAACCGGAAGAAGGTGACGTGCTTCACCAAAGACAACATCATGAAGATCACCGACGGCCTCTTCCACCAAGTTTTTGAAGAGATCGCGGCCGAATACACCGACATCGAAAACGAGCACTGGATCGTGGACATCGGCGCGGCCAAACTCGCCGACACGCCCGAGGCGTTCGACGTGGTAGTGTTGCCCAATCTTTACGGCGACGTGCTTTCGGACGTCGCCGCGCAGATCGCCGGCTCGGTCGGCCTCGCCGGCTCGGCCAACATCGGCTCCTCAATCGCGATGTTCGAGGCCATCCACGGCTCGGCCCCGCGCCGCGCCGGCCAGAACGTCGCGAACCCTTCGGGCCTGCTCTTGGGCGCGATCATGATGCTGGTCCACATCGGCCAGACGGACGTGGCCGAGCGCGTCCACAATGCGTGGCTCCGCACCGTCGAAGAGGGCGTCCACACTTACGACATTTACGTCGCAGGCGTGAGCAAGGAAAAAGTCGGCACACGGGAATTCGCCGCGGCGGTCGTCAAGCGTCTCGGCCAGCAACCGCAGACGCTGAAAGCCGTCAGCTATAAGGCGGGCGGCGAAGCGCCGTCGGGACCACAGGCCGCCATCACGACCGCGGAACCGGCGCAGGTCCAAAACAAGGAGACCGTCGGCGTTGACGTATACCTCGACTGGACCACAGGCTCGGCGGAAGAGTTGGGCCGCGCGTTGGAGAAGTTGAACGGCGACGGCCTGAAACTTTCGGCCATCAGCAACCGCGGCGTTAAGGTTTACCCCGGCGGCCACACCGAGACTTTCTGCTCGGATCACTGGCGCTGCCGCTTCGTCTCCGACGCAGGTGGCCCCGTCGCGCACGCGCAGATCGCGCAACTGCTCGCGCGCACGGCCGCCGCCGGCTTCGATTTCATCAAGACCGAAAACCTCTGCACCTTCGGCGGCCGGCCCGGCTACTCGCACGCGCAAGAGTAAGGGATGAGGGATGAGGGATGAGGGATGAAAAGAAATGATCAAAAGAGCGTGAATGCTTCTCTTACTCATCTCTCATCCCTCATCCCTCATCCTTTATTAGGCTCCTGTTGCGCCGGAGCGTGGAATGGCGTCGCCGATCAATTCGTGGAGCCGTTTCAGACCGGCGGGCACGTCTGAGCCGAGATCGACGCGGATGGCACGACGGTCA
>JBOGOY010000633.1:1246-3476 GCA_050748185.1 Pyrinomonadaceae bacterium | reverse complement strand
AAATTCATTTGAGAGATTCACGCCAGAGGCGTGTCCGCTACTTTCGCCTTTCGCCCTTTGCCCTTCTCCTTTCTTTAGATGTACGCCACTTCGCGCACGGCTTCGACGAGGCGCGCCACGTCCGGGATCGCGAGCTTTTCGAGATTGCGCGCGTAGGGCATCGGCGCATCCACGCCGGAGATGCGCTTGACGGGCGCGTCGAGGTAATCGAAAGCGCGCTCGGACACCTGCGCGCTGATCTCCGCGCCGACGCCGCAAAATGGGTGCGACTCTTCGGCGACGACGAGACGGTTGGTCTTCTTCACCGAGTTGACGATCGTCTCGATGTCGAGCGGGCGGATGGTGCGCGGGTCGATGACCTCGACCGAGACGCCCTGCTTCTCCAACTCTTCGGCGGCCTTCAAGGCGAGGGGAACCATCAGCGAACGCGCGACGATGGTTGCATCAGTGCCTTCGCGCTTCACTTCGGCGACGCCGATCGGGATGGTGAAGTCTTCGCCGTCAGGAACCTCACCTTTGTTCCCATACATTCGTTCTTGTTCGAGGAAGATCACGGGATCGTCGTCGCGGATCGCACTCTTCAGCAGTCCTTTGGCGTCGGCCGGCGTCGAGGGCATCACGACCTTGAGGCCGGGGAAATGTGCGTACCAAGACTCCATCGATTGGGAGTGCTGCGAGGAGACTTGATAGGCCGAGCCGTTCGGGCCGCGGAAGACGATCGGGATTTTGAACTGACCGCCCGACATGTAGAGCATCTTGGCGGCGGCGTTGACGATCTGATCTGTGGCGAGGATCGAAAAGTTGAAGGTCATGAATTCGATGACGGGCCTCAGGCCGACCATCGCCGCGCCGACGCCGAGGCCGGCGAAACCCAGTTCCGTGATCGGGGAATCCACCACGCGCTTGTCGCCGAACTCGTCGAGCAGTCCCTTCGTGATTTTGTAAGCGCCCTGATAGGCTCCGACCTCTTCGCCCAACAGGAAGACATTCCCGTCGCGCTGCATCTCCTCGCGCAGAGCTTGATTGAGAGCCTCACGAATCGTGATGACGGCCATTAACTTCCTCCTGTGAAAAGTGACGAGTGACCGATGACAAGTTAAAACAAGATAAATCTTGTCACCTGTCACCTGTCACTTTTCACTGCTTTATCGGGTTGGCATAGATGTGTGTGAAGAGTTCTTCCGGCGCGGGCTCGGGGCTCGAGTCGGCGAACTTGACGGCGCGCTCGACTTCTTCCTTGACGCGGCGCTCGATCTCGTCGTACTCCGCCTTTTCGATCACGCCCTTCTGTTCGAGGCTCTGGCGGAACACTTTAATCGGATCGCGCTCCTGATATTTTTCGATCTCGGCGCGGGTGCGGTAGTTGCCGGGGTCGGACATCGAGTGGCCCATGAAGCGGTAAGTGCGGACCTCGATCAGAGAAGGGAGTGATTCGGTGCGTGCGCGCTCGACCGCGCGAAGCGTCGCCTCGCGCACCGCGAGCACGTCCATCCCGTCCACGAACTCCGAAGACATGTCGTAGGCGCAGGCTTTCTGCGAAACGTCCGAAAGAGACATCCCGCGCTTGATGGCCGTGCCCATGCCGTACTGGTTGTTCTCGCAGATGTAGATGCAGGGCAGTTTCCAGAGCTGCGCCATGTTCAGGGATTCGTGGAACGCGCCCTGATTGACGGCCGCCTCGCCGAAGTAGCAGAGCGTGACACGGTCCGTGCCCTGATACTTACTCGCGAAGGCAAAGCCCGTGGCCAGCGGAATCTGGCCGCCGACGATGCCGTGGCCGCCGAGGAAATTGGCGTCGCGATCGAACAGGTGCATCGAGCCGCCCTTGCCGGACGAGCAGCCGCCGGCGCGGCCGTAAAGCTCGGCCATCACCTCGTCGGGTGAAGTGCCGCGGGCGAGCGCGTGGCCGTGATCTCGGTAGCTGGTGATCACGTAATCGTCGGGCCTGAGCGCCGAGATCGAGCCGACCGCGACCGCCTCCTGCCCGATGTAGAGATGGCAGAAGCCGCCGATCTTGCCGAGCGTGTAGGCTTCGGCCGACTTCTCCTCGAAGCGCCGGATGAGCACCATCTGGTAGAGGATGCGAAGCAGCGTGTCTTTATCGACCGCTTCGATCTCTTCATGCTGCCGCTGCTGACGCTCTTCGTGTTCGGCGCGCAACTCGGCGGGGTTAACTTCGGCGGTTGCCTCTTCGCTCAAGGCGACGCCTGCCGCGGACGGTGTCCCGGCG
>JBOGOY010000633.1:0-1236 GCA_050748185.1 Pyrinomonadaceae bacterium | reverse complement strand
GCGTCATCACGAGGTCGCATGGGTGTCACTTTCAGTTCGCTCATAAGATTTATTCCGGTCATCGGCCCGTCGTCCGTGCACATTTTCGGCGTGCGGTCATGCGCTCGAAACAAGCGCGGGGCAGGCTCGATTTTGAATTCACACTAAAGGGGTAATGCAAGGACGGGATTATATGTGAGAAGTGCGCCTGCGCGCAAAAGTGGGTTTGCCGGAGGCGCGACGGAAATGAAAAAGGCGGCGCACAAGACACTGTTGCGCGCCGCCTACGGAAATGTTCGACGTGACTTGGAAGTTAGCGGAAAGCCTCGATCGACGCCAGCGCGCCGCTGCCGCGCGCGACGTGCGGGTCCGGTTGGAGCCGGCGGACGTGCTTGTCTTGCTGCATCGAGCGGGCGGCCGCGTTGAGCAGTTGCTCGGCCGTCTCGCCGCCAGCAGGAAAACACGCCTGACCGATGCTGATGCCGAGGCCGGCGGTCCGGCCCACGCGCACCCGGAAGTAGTGCGACTCGACGGCGCCGCGGATGCGCTCGGCGACCACCTCGGCGACCTCTGCGGAAGCCATCGGCATGATCGCCACGAACTCGTCGCCGGCGTAGCGGGCCAGCAGGTCCATCTGCCTGAGTTGTTTCTTAATCACCGTTGCAACTTCGGCCAACAGTTGATCGCCGACGCCGTGTCCGTAAGTGTCATTGATCTTCTTAAAGTCATCGAGGTCCATGCTCAACACCGTCAGCGGCTCCTGATTGAGGCGCTGGCACTCGGCGATGCGTTGTTCGAGAGAGTGGTGGAAGGCGCGGGCGTTGGGCAACTCGGTCAACAGATCGACCAGCGCGCTCTCTCGCGTCTTTTCATACACGAGCGCGTTGTTGAGGGCGCTGGCGGCGTGGTGAGCGACCGATTCGAGCAGCCGGACCTGATCGGTCGTGTAGGTGGCGCGCGAAGTAGAGTAGAGGGCGATCGCGCCGAAGGCCCCGTCTTCGCGGACGAGCGGCGAGATCAACACGCCCTTGATCGCAGCGGTGACCTCTTCGGGAATGCCGATGAGATCGAGTTCCGGCGGCGTGTTGCACATCGAGCGCGCGTTGGCAATGACCCATCCGGTGATTCCTTCGCCAACCGTGATCCGGCGTTGCGCGAAAATCTCCGCGTGAGTCCCCGCGACGTGGAGCGCGGTCGCCTTGCACGTCCGCTCGTCAACGAGGTAGATGGCGCAGGTGTCGTAGGGCAGGATCTGTC
>JBOGOY010000632.1:0-3477 GCA_050748185.1 Pyrinomonadaceae bacterium | reverse complement strand
CGGTTGTCTACCCCGTGCGTTTCGGCGTATTTCACCACGTCGTTAAAACTCGCCACCATCACATCTTGCAGGCGCTCGTTGACGACGTCTTCCTTCCAGAAATAGCCCATCCGATTTTGCACCCACTCGAAGTAAGAAACGGTCACGCCGCCGGCATTAGCTAGAATATCAGGGATGACGAAGATGCCTTTATTATGCAGGATTTCGTCCGCCGCGGCGGTCGTCGGGCCATTTGCGCCCTCGGCCAGCACCTTACACTTAATGCGCTCTGCATTGTCTGAGCGGATCTGATTCTCGGTCGCCGCCGGCACTAGCACATCACATTCCAGTTCCAGCAACTCGGCGTTTGAGACGTGCTCCACGTTCGGAAATTCCTCAAACGAGCGCGTCGCCTGCAAGTGTGCGAGCGCCGCCGTAATATCGATCCCGTTCGGGTTATGAATGCCGCCATAGACATCCGAGATACCAATCACTTTGTAGCCCGCCTGATGCATCAGCAGCGCGCCGATGCCGCCGACATTGCCCGAACCCTGCACCACGACGCGCGTCTGCGGCGGTGTCATATTAAAGCGCTTGATCGCCTCGTTGACGACGAAGAGGACACCCCGCCCGGTGGCCTCGCGCCGCCCCTTCGATCCGCCGAGATCGACCGGCTTGCCCGTCACCACGGCGTTGACGGTGTGTCGCGCGTGCATCGAATAGGTATCCATGATCCACGCCATCGTCTGCTCGTTGGTATTCATGTCCGGCGCAGGCACGTCTTTTTCGGGACCGATGATGTCGATCAACTCTGCGGCGTAGCGGCGCGTCATGCGTTCAAGTTCGCCGAGAGACATCTGCTGCGGATCGCAGATAACGCCACCCTTGCCACCGCCAAACGGAACGTTGACGACCGCGCACTTCCAAGTCATCCACGCGGCCAGCGCCCGCACTTCTTCGATCGTCACATCGGGCGCGTAGCGGATGCCGCCCTTAGCCGGGCCGCGCGCAAAGTTGTGTTGCACGCGATAACCCTCGAAGACCTGAATGCGGCCCGAGTCCATCCGCACCGGGATGTAAACCTTTAGTTCGCGGTTCGGCACGCGCAGCACGGCGTACAGGTCCGGGTTCAGATCGAGCAACTTGGCCGCGCGATCAAAGCGCGACATCATGGACTCGAACGGGTTGGTCTCCGCCGACTCCGACACGAGTTTGTCTTCAACCATTGAGGTAGCCATCATTCATCTCCGATGAAGTGACGAGTGACAGCAAAACCTGCCTTTGCTTGTCACTCGTCACTTGTCACTATATTTATGACTTCGTTCAGCGCGCCGGTGCGATAGCCGTGCAGATCGAGCGTGACGTAGCGGAAACCGAGCGCGCGGAAGCGTTGCGCCAGTTCGTCCACGACCTCGCGACGGAGGGTACGATCAAGCTCGGCCGGGGCGATCTCCAGCCGGACCAGTTCTTCGCCGTGATGGCGGACGCGGAATTCGCGAAAGCCCAGTTCGCGCAAAATCTCCTCTCCGCGCTCGACCGTGCGGAGCCGCCCGATCGTCACCGGCGTGCCATAGGCGATGCGGGAAGAGAGGCAGGGGCTGGCCGGCTGGTCCCACGTCGGAAGCCCCGCCCGCCGGCTCAACTCGCGCACCTCTCGCTTGCTCATCCCGACCTCGACGAGCGGGCTGCGGACGCCGTGCTCGCGCGCGGCCTCGCGGCCCGGCCGGTGATCGCCGAGGTCATCCGTCGTCGATCCGTCAACCACGGCGGCGAATCCTCGCGACGAAGCGAGGGGCGAAAGTTTGTCGTACAACTCGGTCTTGCAAAAATAGCAACGGTTGCTAGCGTTAGCCGTGTAGCGCGGATCGTCAACTTCGTCGGTCTTGATCGTCTCGTGGCGAAAGCCGAAGCGCGCCGCGACCTCCGTGGCTTGCAGAAGCTGATTTTCGGCGAGGCTCGGCGAAACGCCGGTCACACACAGCGCGGCGCGGCCCAAGACCTCATTTGCCACGCCGGCGAGGTAAGAACTGTCAACGCCGCCCGAATAAGCCACGACGACCGCGCCGAGTTCGCGCAGCAGCGCGCGCAGCGATTCTTCCTTACGCGACGCTTCGGTTGAGACCGGCACGACTTCCGCGCCCGTCCGACCCGTTAATGCTTCCACGTTTGAACTCTGCACGGTCACTCTCGCGCGCCATCAAGCAAGCGCGCAAACACGATCGCTGCTTATTCGTGAGTCGCTGCGACTTTCATGAAAATTCAGTAAATCAGGAATGCCGCGCATGTTATCTCAGGCATCTCCGGGGACGCAACCTGCCATCCATACCGGAGTGCCACGACACGATGTTTAAGACTTGCGTGGACGCATCCGAGAACCGCGTGATATGCTCGGCGCGAGCCAGTCTCCGCCAGCCTCCCGGTTGACGATTCACGCGCCGATTCTGTCCCGGCGGCCGATACTTTCAAATGTCTTTTCTCTTTCGCTTCAAGCGAACGTCTCTTGCCGTGCTCGCCTCGCTGCTGCTCCTGTTCGGCGCGGCCGGGCTGCGAGCGCAGGACGCAGACGTGCCCGCCGAAGACGCCGACGACCCCGTCAAGCTCTTTGAACGCGGTCAGGACGCGCAGGCACGGAACGATCTGGAGCGCGCCGTCAGGCTCTACGACGAAGCGCTCAAACTCCGCCCCGAGTTCCCCGAGGCGGAGTTACAAAAGGGGCGCGCGCTATTGTCGCTGGGTAAGCTGTCTGAGGCCGAGCGCTCGCTCCGCCGCGCGGCGGAGTTGCGCGAAGAGTGGCCCCTCCCGCACGCGGCGCTGGGTCTATTGCTCGCCCGCATTAACCGCGAGAAAGAAGCCGAGCCGCATTTCCGCCGTGCCGCCGCGTTCGACCCGAAAGATTATTCAAGCTTAATTGCCCTCGCGCAGATTCGCCTGCGCGCGGAAGCCAAAGACGAAGCCGTCAAATTCGCGCGGCAGGCCACGTCAGTCGAAGACGCGCCGGCCACAGTCTGGGTGGCACGCGCCGGCATCGAACGCGCGGCGGGCGACCTAGCGGCGGCCGTGGAGAGCGTCGCCCAAGCTTTAAGGCTCGATCCCAAAGAGGTGAGCGCACTCGAAGAGCGGGCCGAGCAGCGCGCCGAGACCGGCCAGTTTCAGGGGGCCGTCGAAGATTTGGAAACGGCGCTTCGCTTGCAACCTGAATCGAAGCATCTGCGTGCGCGACTCGCTAACGCTTACGCGCCATGGGCCGAGTCGTCACGCACTTCCGATCCGGCCAACGCCCTCGCCCGTTTCCGCCGCGCCGCCGAACTGCAACCTGACAACGTTGATTACGCCACCGGATTCGCCGCCGCGCTCGTACAGGCGCGCCGCTTTGAAGAGGCCGTCAGAGTGCTCCGACGCATTATTGAAATCGCCCCTGACAACTACGCGGCGCACGCGAATCTCGCCACCGCGCTCGACGAACTGAAGCTCTACGATCAGGCTGTAATAGAATACAAG
>JBOGOY010000631.1:0-3484 GCA_050748185.1 Pyrinomonadaceae bacterium | reverse complement strand
GTGTAGAGCACGCTCTGATTCTGCAAGCCGTTGTTCTTCGTGTAGAAGTAGCGTCCGCCTTCGCGGAACGGCACGCCGTAGCGCTCGTAATTCCAGAGCTTCGTCAGGCGCTCTTTGATCTTGGCGCGTTGCGGAATCTGTTCGAGGTAACTGAACGTGAGCTTGTTCTGTGCCTCGACCCAAGACTTGGTGTCGGCCGTGTCGAGGTCTTCGAGCCAGCGGTATGGATCGCCGACTCTGGTTCCATGAAAGTCGTCCATCTGTTCGACGCGGCGCGTCTCCGGGTATGAGAGCTTACCGTTTGCCGAGAGCGTGGCTGCGCTCTGGCCGAAGACCAGAGAGACGGAGGCGAAGAGCGCGAAGAGCGGGGAAATGAGTTTAATAAGGCGCATGGGAAACTCCTCGAAACAGTGGTTGCAGTGATACGGTTGATGGTTAATGGGAGACTTGTAATGTTGCGGGGGCAGTTCACCACGGAGGCGCAGAGAATCCGCAGAGAGACGCAGAAGTGAACAGATCAATTCTCTGCGCTTTCTCTGCGTGAAATCTGCGCCTCTGCGGTGAAATTTGCTCAAATATCAAATTGCTTTCTGGCTCTCCGCCATTGGCAAAAACTACTTCAAATTCAGCACCGGCCAGTCGTGGTGCAGCGCCGTCTGCCGCAGGCGCATGTCCGGGTTAACGGCCGCCGGGTGGCCGACGATCGAGAGCATCGGCAGATCGCTCATGCTATCCGAATAGGCGTAAGAGTCGCTCAGGGAAATTCCCTCGCGCTCGGCGAACGTGCGAATCCAAGAAGCCTTCGTCGCGGCGGCCAGCACCGGCGGCAGCAGTCGGCCGGTCGCCACGCCGTTGACGAACTCCAAGTGGTTCGCCGCGTAGTCTTCGATTCCGAGGTAATCCATCAGCGGTTTCACCGAGATGTCGAGCGCGCCGGTGACGACCACCTGCCTCAATCCCAGCCGCCGCGACTTGTCAATCAACTCGAACGAGCCGGGAAACACGGCCGGCTTCAGCACGTTCTCGAACAGATCGTCGGCGAAAAAGCGCAGGCGGTCTTCCGTCTCGCCCTTGTAGCGCTTGAAGAAGAGGTCGTTAAAGACCTGCCGGCTGTATTGATCCGTCACCGCAAAAAGGGGGAGGCTGAGCAGCGTGGCCGCCGACTTTTTGAAACTGCGGAACAGACTCTGCTGGTTTCTGGCATAGTAGCCCAGCGTGTGGACGAGGTTCGTGCTGACCAGAGTTCCCTCTAGGTCGTAGAAAGCGGCGGCTGCCAAATTGTCCTCCAAAGAATGGCGGAAGATCGCCCCGTCTGTCAGGCGTCAGTTGTATGGACGAAAAATATTACTCTATAACGCTGATTTAAGGTAAGCAGCCGCCGGCCCATTTCACGGCCCCCGCGGTTGACAAGCGGGAGACGGCCTACAAGACAATGCAAGAAAGCGTCGGGAACGCGATGACCCAAGCGTGTGCGCGGTGGCGTGTCGGCTGTCGGGCCGCGTGGCCGGACAGGTCAGTACCCGGAGCGGTAGCCACGACGGAGCGCCGGTCGCGCGTGACAGCTCAAGTCGGATGGCGATTAGCGCCGCCCCGGTCGCTATCACTCCCGGTGCTGACACGCGCGCGCCTTGCTGCGGTTTCTGATGCTGGTTTTATCACGTGTAGTTACAACCCAACTTGCAGGTAAGGGAACGGGATGTGCTCGGCGTCGCGGCCGGCGGTGTGGAGGAGTTCGAGCATCCGCTGTGTCCCTTGATAGTTGAGTGAGTGAATGATGATCGTGGCGTCGCGCTGGCGGTCGGGGTGGGCGGCGAGCCACGCGGCGACGGCGTAGCCGGTGCGCGCGTCGTCGGGCGCGTCGGAGAAGTAATGCTCTTCGAGTAGGTCGTGATCGAGCAGGATCAGATTGTAATTCCGCTCGGCGAGCCACATGGCGGCTTGCGCGGCGTCGCAGGTTACATCAACTGTGTGACCGGCGAGGCGTTCACGGAACCAGTGGCAACGCGACTCGTCGTCTTCGACGAGCAACACGCGCGATGTCGTGGCCGCTTCGCTCAATTCCAGTTACCCGCCTTCACCTTGAAATATTTGCCACAGAAGCCACAGAGATCACAGAGGGGAAGAAAAGTGCATTAACTATTTGAGCCCTCTGTGATCTCTGTGGCCTCTCTTCGTCTTAAAAATAGAAGAGACGCCGTCGGTCACTGCTCACGCTTATCATTCCGCCCCGACTCGATCTAAGATGGGGCAATCGTGAAACTCGCAACTTGGAATGTGAACTCCGTGCTGGCGCGGCTGCCGGTTGTGGTCAAGTGGCTCGAAGAGGCACGCCCGGACGTGCTGTGCCTACAGGAAATCAAGTGCGTCGCCGAGCGCTTTCTGCGCGAGGTTTTCGCCGGGCTAGGTTATCACAGCGAAGTCTTCGGGCAGCCGACCTATAACGGCGTCGCGATTCTGTCGCGCGTGCCCGCGACGGACGTGCGGCGCGGCTTCCCCGGCGACGACGCAATGGCGGCGGCGCGTCTGCTCGCGGCGAATGTGAACGGCGTGCGCGTCGTCAACGTCTATGTGCCGAACGGTCAGTCGGTCGGGGCGGAGAAGTATTTCTATAAGCTCGACTGGCTGAAGCAACTGCGCGCGCTGTTCGACGCGCAGTTCGATCCGCACTCGCACGTGCTGTTGTGCGGCGACTTCAACGTCGCGCCGGAAGACCGCGACGTGCACGATCCGAATTGGTGGGAGGGGCGCATCCTGTTCAGCGAGCCGGAAAAGGAAGCGCTCGAACGTGTGCGCGAGTGGGGCTTAGTAGATGCGTTCCGGCTGCATGAGCAGGGAACAGGACTTTATTCGTGGTGGGACTATCGTGCCGCCGGCTTCCGTCGCAACGCGGGCATGCGGATCGATCACGTCTGGGTATCGTCACCGCTCGCCGCGCATTGCACCGCTTCGTGGATCGACAAAGAGCCGCGGCGTTGGGAGCGGCCTTCGGACCACACGCCGGTGTTGGCGGAGTTCGCGTTGTGATCCCCGCCTTGTCTAGCGTTTGGAAGAAACCGCAGAGGCGCGGAGGGGACGCAGAGGTAGCGCAGAGAGTTGAATGTTTAAGCCTCAGCGTTACTCTGCGTGAACTCTGCGCCTCCGCGGTTGAATGACTGACATAGTACAGGGGGAAGTTATGAGCGAGGACCGAAACGATCTCTGGAAGTTCGCTGCCGCGGGGCTCGGCGGGCTGCTGCTGGCGCGTGCGCTCGTGGGGCGTGGCCGCCGGTTCGATTTCGCGGGCAAGACCGTGCTGATCACGGGCGGGTCGCGCGGCCTCGGGCTGGTGCTGGCGCGCGAACTGGCTCGGCGGGGGGCTCGGCTCGGCCTGTGCGCGCGCGACCCGCGGGAACTCGAAGCGGCGAGCGCCGATCTCGTCAAGCGCGGGGCGGGCGGCGTCCACGTTTTTCCGTGCGACGTGACCGACCGGACGCAGGTGCAGGAA
>JBOGOY010000630.1:0-3489 GCA_050748185.1 Pyrinomonadaceae bacterium | reverse complement strand
GTGTCGAACTGTTCCGCGCCGGAGTCGTCCAGAAATTCCGGCGCGGCACCCAGCGCCTCAAGCCGATCGCGGTAGCTCTGGTCCAGCGGCACGAGGCGGACGAGGTGTTCCAGCGCGCGGCGCTCTTCGTCGATCAGGTTGCTGGCCTCGGCGGCTTCGGCGAGGCGTTCGAGCGTGACGCGCATCCGCTCTTCGTCGCGCAGCCACGTGTAGATTCTGAGCAGCAGCCGGAGCGCTTCGATCTGTTCGGGGTCGTGCGCGAGCGCCTCGTTCAGCAGTTCGAGCAGCGTTGCCTCTTGCCGCCCGGAGAGGCCCGGCTCGATAGCGCGCCCGAGGATGTTGACGGCCTCCGGCACGTTACTCTGACGCAGGTAGAGGCGCGCCACTTCGAAGAGGAGCGGGTAGTTGGACGACTCAGCCTTAACCAGCGCCGTGACTGACTGCGAAGCCGCCTCGGCGTCGCCGGCTTCGAGGTAGGCCCGCGACAGCAGCGCACGCAATTCCAGATCGGCGGGGTCTTCCCTGACCGACTGTTCCAGCACGGCAGCCGCTTCCTGCACCGAGCCGAGCGCGAAATGGGCCGAGACGAGGCCTTGCAGGATGGCGTGGTTGCGCGGGCGCAATGCGTGCGCCTGCTGGTAGGTCTTAAGTGCGTCGCCGACTTCGCCGCGCGTTTGCAGGCGGGCGGCGGCCTCGGCGTAAGCGTCCGCGGCCTCTTCGGGCACCCCCTCGCGCTCGTAGCCTTCGGCGAGGCGGAAACGGATGTTGATGTTCTGCGGATCGAGGTCCGCGATGCGGCGCATCGCTTCGAGAGCTTCGCGCGTCTGCCCGGCCTTGGTCGCAGACTCGACGACCAGCATGTATTGCGCGCGGGACTCGACTAACAACCCCTGTTGTTCATAGAGCGCGGCGAGTTGGCGTGCGACGCCGGGGGTCTGTGGATCGAGGCGGGCGATCTTTTTGAAGACGGCGATGGCCTTGAGCGCGAAGCCCTGCTCGCGGTAGTGTTCGGCGACGCGGAGGAAGCACTGCACGGCGTCGCGGCTCTTCTTGACGCGCGCGTAGAGATCGCCGAGCGTGTTGAGCGCGGAGAAGTCGTCCGCGTCCATCTCGGCGATGCGGCGATACTCTTCGATGGCGGCGGGAATCTTGCCCTGTGCAAGGTGCTTCTCGGCCGCGCTGATGGACTTGGCCTTGTCGAATCCCATCAGGAATCTTTAGTGTCTCACTCCGGGCTAGAGGGCATGTGGGCGCGCTATTGTCGGGAGGCGAATGATCGCCCGGTCTGCGGCGTGACCGTTGCGCCCGGTTGAGTTCGTGTCAACGATAACCCGAAACCCGCCGGAACAAGTTTGACCGGCAAGCCGGTACGCTAACACGCGCCGCAAAGCACTGTCAACCGCACTCTTTTGCGTGTTTTAGCGCATTCTGGCGCAGCGCAAAGCCGGTCTGAAGGGGGCAGCGAACGGGCCTTTCTCACCCCCTTGAGCCGCCTTCTCCGCCCCGTCCGAATGACGACGCGAAGCAAGTTTTGCTCTCCCCGATTTCCGCCCGAACGGTTATGCTGAGCCGCCATGAAGGCCACTGAACAGATGATCATCGAGGAATCGCCAGCGGCGACGGGCGACGAATTGGCCGACACCGGCAGCGCAACCGAGCGTCTGGCCGGGCGGCTGGCGCTCGCCGGGCTGGCCCTCTATTGCGTCTTTGCGCCGCACTCGATTGCGGGCGCGTGGATCGGGCTCTCGTGCGCGATTCTCGGCTGGCTCGGGCGCGCGGTCATCACGCGCCGGCCGTTCCTTCTGCGGCGCAGCGCGCTCGACCTGCCGCTCTGGTTGCTGTTCGGTTGGAGCGTGTTGTCGTCGGCTCTCTCTTTCGAGCCGCGCATCAGCCTGCTCAAGCTCGCATCGGTCGCCGCTTTCCTCGTCTGCTACGTCGCGCAAGGTCTGGTGACGCGCCGGAACGCCATCTGGCTTGCCGGGTTGCTCGTCGCGTCGGGCGTTGCGGGCGTCTTGTGGAGCGCCGGCGAACTGGCGCGCGGGCGCGGCGTGTGCGTCGAGGAGTTCGCGGTCACGAGTCCGCTCCGGCGACTCGAAACTCCGCTCATGCCGGGCGACTGCGTATGGCGCGTCAACCGCCGACGCATCTCGACGGTCGCGGAGATTGACGACGCGATCCGGCGCGCGCCCGACGGCTCGGCCCTCTCGTTCAGCGTCATCACGCGCGGCGAACACGTCGAGTGGGACGGCCCCTTGATGAATCAGGAAATGAGGTCAGCGTCATCCCCTTCCGGCATCACGCGCGACGGCGGCCCGACGCATCGCTTCCGCGCGTCTGGCTGGACCCGGCACTACGAAACTCACGCCGAAGTGCTGCAAATCATCGCCCAACTCGCGCTCGGCCTCGCCCTCGCGCACTGGCAGCGGCGACGCTTACCCGACCATCGGCAACAGCCGCCCGACTCGCGGCAGCCGACCGACTCGCCGCCCGCGCCTTCAGCACGACGCAGGCAGTTGGTCCCCTTCCTCGCCGGCGCGGGCTTCACCCTGCTCGCTGTCGGCGTCGCTTTCACCGCGATGCGGACGACGCTCGTCGCCCTCGCCTGCGGCGCGGCGGTCGTCGCGTGGCGCGCTGTGGCGGCGGGCGGCGGTCAGGCGAAAGAGAGCGCCCGGCAGATGAACAAGGCGCGCCTCGCCGTCGCGGTCGCGGTCGCGCTCGTCCTCGCCTTCGGCGCGTTCGCGGTGTGGCGGACGCGGCCCGACGGCGCGCTCAGGTTCGGAGACTTCAGTTCGCAATTGCGCTGGCAGGTCGCACGCACGGCCGCCGCTCGCGTCCCCCTTCGACCGCTCGTCGGCCACGGCATGGACGCCTCCAAGTATCACTGGCGCGAATGGGGTTTCGAGGGACCAATCATCCACACGCACTCGACGCCCATCCAACTCGCCTTCGAGCGCGGCCTGCCCGCCCTCGCTTTCTGGCTCTGGCTCGCCGCCCGCTTCTGGCTGCTCGTCACCCGCGCCGAACGCGGTTGGCGCGCGTCGGCCGACGCCGGCACGCACGGCCTTCTGCTCGGCGCAACCGGAGCCTTCGCCGGCTTCTTCCTCAGTTCGCTCGTCAACTACAACCTCGGCGATGCCGAAGTCGCGCTACTCGTTTGGTGGCTGATGGGAATGGTGGTGAGTGTCAGCGGGCAACAGGCAGGATCGAGTGTCGAGCCGGGGAATGTGTGAGTTGAACTGGACAGAGCGCCGATCAGGATGGGTAAAGCAAAACCGCCCGCGGGTCTGCGACGACCAACGGGCGGGTTACAGTGAAGTTCAAATTTTTTAGAGTGATGCAAGAACAACGGCAACGTGTTGTGCAAAGCCTCTAGCTAACGGGGCTGCCGCGGCGTGACCGGCTCTCGCCGCATCAAGCAGGTTATTGATGCCCGCGCTCGGGTCGATATTTTTATTGACCATGGCGCTGATGTAAACAATGACATTCCCC
>JBOGOY010000629.1:0-3494 GCA_050748185.1 Pyrinomonadaceae bacterium | reverse complement strand
GTCTAATCTCGCGCCGGTCGTGAAGTTAACTTGCGGCGTGCGGGCGGCGGGTTTATTGGTCCCCTCTTCCCCATAGTTCTCCGTCAACACGACCGCCGGGGCGGAATGCCCTTCGCGCAGCACGACCAAGTCGGTCAGCGCGTCCACGTTGAGTTGCATCGGCAGCACGGCGACCGGCCCGCCGTCGCTCAACGCCAGCGATGCCGCTTCGCCGCCCGGCACACCGTTGCCACCGAGCAGGGATGCGACGGGCGACTTGCCCGCACGCCGGCCCTTCAAGATGTGTACCTGCCGGCCCGCCGCGTCCAGCAACAACAGGTCGTCGCCCTTCGCGCTCGATACTTTCGCGCTCAAGACGCGCGTCGCCCCGGCCCAAAGGCCGGGCTCTGACACGACCTCGCTGCGCCACCCGGCTATTCCCCGCCGACTGGTCCCCTGCTCTTTAACCTGAGCCGCGCCGCCGCGCAACACATGAACCGAGCCGTCGGCGAACAGCAGCGCGAGTTCCGTCTGCGGCTCGCCGTCAAAGTCGCCGGCCGCGAGCGACGTAATCGCGGTCGAGAAAGAGCGCCGCGTGACCTCGGCCTCGGGCACTGGCTCGTCGAGCAGCCGCGCGACGGACAGCTTGCGATCGCGCCCGCGCACCAGCACTAACTGGTCCCCTGCGGCCGCGACTAAATCCGACTCATACCCGTCGTCGAACTGCGCGAGCGCGAGGGAGTTGACGCGGGCGGGCATCCTGAAGGTCTCGGGGCTCGCCTTCAACGCGCCCCGCGGCCCCTCGAACACGAGCACCTGCGCCCGCCCGCCGCTTTCCACGCCGACCAACACGTCGGCCAGCCCGTCGGGCCGGTTCATCTCACCGGTGGTGAGTGCCGTCAACGCGCCCGGCAGCGCGATCTCACGCGCCGCCGACAAATTCCCCTTCCCGTCGCCGGCCAAAAGATATAGCGACCGCCGGCCAAGGCCCGCGCCGACTACATCCCGGTGGCCGTCCCCGTCAAAGTCGCCCGCGCCGATGAAATCGAACCGCGCGGGCGCGGCGAATACGCGCGCCGGCGAGAGAAAGGGCGCGGCCACGCGCGCGTCACCGCCACCGCTCCGCCGCTGCGCCTCGGGCGAATTCGGGTAGAGGGCGCCCGCGTTGCCGCGATGCAGCGTGACGAGGCCGCCGCCGTCTGTCCCGTTCGCCCCGTTAGCATAGCCGCCGACGAGATCAGGCACGCCGTCCTCGTCAAAGTCGGCCGAGGCCAGCCCGAGCGGTTCGGCCTGCCCGAGCGCCTGTACGAGCGAAGGTTCGCCTTCATAATCCGCCAGCACGTCGCGCCCGTCGGCCAGACGGACTGCCGGCCCGCCACGGCCCGCCGCGCGGATGCCCGCCACGTCGCCCATGCGCGCTGAGGCGGCGTGTGTTTCCTGAGGCGACGGCGCGACGGCGTTAAGTGCCTGCGCTTTTCTGAGAGAAAGGGCGGCGGCGCAGCAGCAGACGATTGCCAGTGTGAGCAAACCGACCCAGATGATGCGTGCTTGGGAATAACGGCGCGCGGCCGACGAACGGGGCGAAGCAGACAACGGACGGGGGCCTTTCATGTAACACATCTCCTTGTGGAATCCGGAAACATCGTGTGTGAGATACGAAGGGAAAGAGCAGGTCGGATCGGAAGTTTTTATGCCTCCCGAACCGTGAGAGGCCGCATGAACGCGACCGGAAGCGGCGAGATTATGCCACGACTTGCGACGGCAGGCCACCCCACACTCAAAGTCCAAAGTCCAAAGTCTAAAGTCAAGCAAGTGTTTTTGACTTTAGACTTTGGACTTTGGACGCGCTTTAACGGCGTCCGAACCTCAGGCCGTACTCCCGCGAATTGAGGAAGCTGTGGATCATTGCACGCGCATCCCCGTTGCTTTGAATGAATAGGTTGAGTTGATCTTGGTACCCTTGCGGCTCGGGCCGTCGCCGCAGGTATCCGTAATACTGCATCGCCACGAACGCTTCGTTGAACTCCGCCGCCTCGACCTCGTTGCTCTGGACAAGCGCCCGTAGCACTTCGGCCCGCGTCAGCGTCCCGCCATTCAACCGGTTGATCAACTCCGCCCGCGTCAACACCACCTGCGGCCCGCCCTCTGGGTCCGCCGGGTCTTCTGTTCTCACCTGCGGCAATTGGTACCGACCCAACAAAGCGTCAACGAATTGCTCGTTGCTCAGCCCGCCGTACTCCTGCATGAATGCCGGTCGCCTTACCCACTCTTCCGCGAAGTCGTAACGCTTGCCCCGCAACTCGGCGTCGGTGCGCGCCGTCACCCGCTGGAAGTCCGAGATGAACGCCGGATACTCCGGCAATATCCGCCCAAAGGAAACGCGGTAATAGAGGAAGACGAAGAAGCCTTTCAGGCGAAATTCAGGCGACCCGAAGAACGATTGCGACACGATCAGCCGATCGCACTGCGCTGAGGGCGCAGATGCGTCCAAGTTGAAGACGTTCGGGCAGCCGTTGAGGATCGCCGACCACGGCTCGCCCGACTCCGGTTCTCTGGACAGGAAGTCGAGATACTGCATCCGCACGAAGAACGGCGTCTGGTCCACCGGCGTCGTCGTCGGAGCCGTCTGGTCGTCGTCTGTGATTGTCACCGTGGCCGTTGATTGCGCGCCGAGCGTCGCACCCTGCGGATCGCGCAACGCCAACTGGAACGCCTCCGTGCCGTCCTGATGCAAGTCATTGAGGAGCGGAACCGTGAAGGTGGCTCGCGTCTGGCCGGGCGCGAACGTGAGCCGGTCGAGTTGGGTGGCGTAGTCGCAGCGCGCGTAGGCCACACCGCGCGGGAAGGGCGGCTGTCCCGCATCCGGCGCGGTCGTCGGGTCGCAGGGGACCGGAGCCGGGTCGTCCACGGTCGCGTACTCGACCGAGGCCGCCCCCGCCGTGTCGCCGGTGCGCGTCAGGGCGATGGTCACGACGCCGCCCGCGGCGTTCTCGCCGGCCGAATAGGCAGCCTGCTCGAACTGCACCGAGGGCGTCGTCGCCGCGGTCTGCGTCACCGTGTAAGTCTGCCCGGCGACCGTCAAAGTCCCGGTGCGCGTGCTCGCACCCGGATTGGCTGAGACGGTGTAGCGCACCCGGCCCGTCCCTGCCCCGCTCGCCCCGGCGGTGATCGTTAGCCACGGGGCGTTGGGGGTGGCGGTCCACGCACAGGTGCCCGACCTGAAGTTCGGCTCGCCGGCGACGCCGATGACGGCCGTCGCGGCCGCCGTCCCGCCCTCTGAGGTGAAGGCTCGTAGCGGCGGGAAGACCTCGTAGGTGCAGGCCGCGCCCGAGACTTGGGTGACGGTGAAGGTCCGGCCTGAGATGGTCAGCGTGCCGCTGCGCTCGGCCCCGGTATTGGTCGCCACAAAGAAGGTGACGATGTTATTGGCGGCGACCGAGACGTTGGCGAGCCACGGGGCGTTACTCGCCGCTGTCACCGCGCAGCCCGCCTGCGTCGTGACGGCGACCGAGCCC
>JBOGOY010000628.1:0-3496 GCA_050748185.1 Pyrinomonadaceae bacterium | reverse complement strand
GAGTAAAGCCCGGCTTTCTTTCTCTGTGTGCTCTGTGCCCTCTGTGGCTTATTGATTGGTGACTGAATAGCCCTCCCGGTCTCAACGCCGCTTTTCCCCTCGTGCTATCATGGCGCGCAAAACGGTTCCACAAAGGGGGCGGCGATGATGGAAGTAAAAGTTTACGGCGCGGACTGGTGCGGCGACACGACGCGGACACTCGAACACCTGCGCGAACTGGGTGTGGCCCACAAATACGTCAACATCGAGCAGGACGAGCAGTCCGCCGCGTGGGTCCGCGACCACAACGAAGGCAAGGAGCGCAAGCCCACGCTCGACATCGCCGGGCAGGTGCTGACCGAACCGACCAACCGTGAACTCGAACAGACGCTGCGTGAGAAAGGCTTTATGGCCTGACAGGCCGCTTCCGTAACCGGTGAGGACGCCGCACAACAGCCCGACACGCCCTTGGTTGACGCTCGCGCTACAGGCGGGACTGCTCGTCGCGCTCGGCGGCGCGGTGTGGAGCGTCTATCGCCAACTGCCGCGCGAGGCGTCGGAGGACGCGACTTCCGCGCCGCGCGAGACGCTGTTGCGGATCGTGCTGCTGAGTGCGCCGGGCGAAGGGGAGGCCGCCGCCGCTGGCGCTAACGTCCCCGTGCAACTCTACCCGCTCGACGTGGCCTCGGCCCAACGCGAATATTTCAACGAGCGCCGGCCCGGCGTGCGCTTTGAAGATTTTCTCGGCCGTCGCATGGGCGCGCGCCAGCCCCTTACGGTGCGGCTCGACACGGAAGGCCGGGCCGTCGTCTCCGTCCCGCAGGGCCGCTGGTGGATTCACGCCACACTTCCCGCCGCCGGCGCGCATGAAGTGACGTGGCGGTTGCCCGTCAACGTCGCGGGCCGCGAGCAGACCGCCGAACTCACCCCGACCAACGCCTACATGAAGACGAAAAGCTTCTGAAGGGGGTTGGGGGGCAGGGGCCGGGGGGTGGCGGGGAGCAGGTTTTTGCCGGCCCCCGACCCCTGAACCCCCAACCCCCTTGCAATGAAAGCACTTCGGTTTGAACACCAACAACTCACAGTCGCGGAGGTTGATGCGCCGCGCGCCGGGGCAGAGGCACTAGTGCGCGTCACCCTGTCGGGCGTCTGCAACACCGATTTGGAGATCGCGCGCGGGTACGCTGGCTTTCAGGGAACGCTGGGGCACGAGTTCGTCGGCGTGGTCGAAGCAGCGCCCGAGGCTTCGTCGTCGTGGGTGGGGCAGCGGGTGGTCGGTGAGATCAACGCGGGCTGCGGTCGCTGCGCGCTGTGCGTAGCGGGCGACCCGCGCCACTGCCCCAGACGCACGGTGCTTGGCATCGTCGGCCGCGACGGCGCGCACGCCGAATTTTTGCGTCTGCCCGTGGCGAATTTGCTAACCGTGCCCGACGACATCCCGGACGAGCGCGCGGTGTTCGCCGAACCGCTCGCCGCCGCGTGCGGCGTCACGGAACGCATCCAGATCGAAAAAGGGACCAGTGTCGCCGTCGTCGGCGACGGCAAACTCGGATTGCTCTGCGCGCAGGCTGTGCGGGCGCAGACGGGCGCGGACGTGACGCTCGTCGGCAAACACCCCTCGAAGCTGGCCGTGGCCACCCGGCGCGGCGTCGAGACAGTGCTGCTGGACCAGTTGCACGACGCCCCGGCCAGACAGTTCGACGTGGTGGTCGAAGCTTCCGGCGCGGCCCCCGGTTTCGCGCTCGCGCTCGACCTCTTGTGCCCGCGCGGCACGCTCGTCCTCAAGTCCACCTTCCACGGCCGAACCGCACTCGACGCCGCGCGCGTCGTCGTCAACGAAATCAGCGTCATCGGTTCGCGCTGCGGCCGCTTCCGGCCGGCGCTGGAGTTGTTGCGGCGAGACGCCGTTGACGTGGAAAGTTTGATCAGCGAAGAGTTTCCCCTTGCCGAAGGAGTGCGGGCGATGGAGCGCGCGGGCGAGGGCGGGGTGCTGAAGGTATTGCTGAGACCGTGAAGGAAAGTAGCCAGTAGTCAGTAGCCAGTAGCCAGCATGTAAAGGCAGGCGAGTGCTTTGCTACTGACTACTGGCTACTGACTACTGGCTACTTTTATGCGCTTGAAATCCAACCTCGCAGCCGACGGCGCGCTGGCACTGACGACGCTCATCTGGGGATCGACCTTTTTCATGGCGAAGGAGATCCTCAACACTTGGCCGCCGGTCGCCTACCTCGTCTTCCGTTTCGCGCTGGCGGCCGGCTTGATGGCGCTCGCGCTGCGCCGGCAGGTCGGGGGGGCGGGCCGGGCAGAGTGGCGCGCCGGGGTCGTGTTGGGCCTGCTGGTCGGGGGCGGGTTCGCTCTGCAAGCGGCGGGGCAGGTTTACACGACGGCCTCGAAGTCGGCGTTCGTCACGGGGTTGACGACGCCATTGGTCCCCTTCATAGCGTATGCCGTGTTGCGCGTCAGGCCGAGCCTTGAAAATCTGATCGGCGTCGCGCTCGCCTCGCTCGGCGGCGCACTGATCCTCACGCCACAGGGCGGGGAGACGGGCGTCAACGTGGGCGACCTGCTGACTCTTGCGGCGACCGGTTTGTTCGCGCTGCACATCACGCAGCTGAGCGTCTATGCGCGCCGCTTCGACGTGCGGCAGGTGGCGGTGTTGCAGATCGTCGTAGCGGCTGCCTGTTTGTCTCTGACGTGGGGGACATTCCGCGCGGCGGCGGACCTGTTCGGCATCGAGTTGGTCCCCGCCTTCGTCGCGCGCGAGTCGGCGACGCTAGTGTGGGATGCGTCGATCGTGTGGCAACTCGTCTACCTCGCGGTCGTCGGCACGCTCTTGACCTTCCTGCTGTGGACGTGGGGCCAGTCGCGCACCTCGCCGACGCACGCCGCGATCATTTTTAGTTTAGAGCCGGTCTTCGCCACCGCGTTCGCCGTCGCCGCCCTCGGCGCGGGCGAGTGGCTGGGCGGGCGCGGCCTCGTCGGCGCGGCGCTCGTCTTCGCCGGCATCATCGTTTCGGAGGTACGGTTAGGTCGGGTGCAGAGACGGGCGGCCGAGAGCCCGCGGCGCGACGTGGAAGCCGGTTAACGCGGTCGGGCCGCCTTCGCTTTCTCCTGTTTGGCGAGTTCTTCGGCCTGCCATTGGTAGATCGCGGCGAGCGCGACGATCCGGCGCAGCGGGTCTTTGAGAGACTCGGCGGCCTGCCGTGTGCGGGCTTCATTTGTCGCGGCGAGAGTTTTGAACACGTCCGTCTCGAACCCCGTGCGTCCCTGCCCTGTGTCCACTTCGCTGCGGTTGGCTGCCGTCACAACTTCATCCAAGATTTCAAACGCCAGCGCGTCGTTGACCGGGGCGACCGCTTTCGCCAATTTGCTCAGACTCATCAAGACGGGATCGAGTTCGCGGTTGGTCGGCACGACCGAAGCAGGGATGCCCGCCGGCGGTGTGTGCGGGGTCGTGTCGGCGCGCTTCAACTGCTGCATCGCCTGAAGCGCCAGACGCGAGGCGCACGCCTCATCT
>JBOGOY010000627.1:0-3501 GCA_050748185.1 Pyrinomonadaceae bacterium | reverse complement strand
CACCGACGGCGTCATCGCCGAGCACCTTTCGGACCTCCAGTTCCGCTATGCGCTGAACCTGCGCGACGCGAACGGTAACATCCAACAGCCCGTGCCCCGACTCACGCAGGCGCAACTAGACAAGGTGCGGCAGGTCGAAGTGACGGTCACGGCCGAAACGGCCCACAACGTTCTCCACGGCGGCGAGCAGTCCACCAACGACAACACGCAGAACGACGACACCGTCAGTTCGGACGGCAAGCGCGCGCGCGTGACGATGACGAGCAGCACGAGCATCCGCAACATGCAGTTCCGCGAGGCATTGCAGCCGACCAGCGGCTCGTAGGCCGGCGGATACCAGCACGGGAAAGGAATTAAACTGGTTATGACTCTCCAATCGAAGCAAGCGGAAACGAAGCGGGCGGCCGGACGGCCCGGCGAGCGCGGCGCGGCGCTCGCCCTCGCGCTGATCATCATGGCCCTGTTGGCCGTCATCTCGATCTCCGTGATGGCAGTGGTCAACGACGAGAGCCGCGTCTCCGGCAGCGACCTCTGCCGCACGCAGACGTTCTACGCCGCGGCGGCCGGCATCGAGAAGATGACCAGCGACTTCAGCGCACTATTCGTGAGCACGGCCAACCCGACGGACGACGAGTTGGCCGAGATCGCCGCGCAGCACCCGGAGGAGTTGGAAGCCGAAGGTTTCAGCTTCCCGACCCAGACACTTGAACGGGATGAGACGACTCTCACCCGGATGCGCTTGGAGCAGAACATCACGAATGGATCGTTCCCGCGCGTGACGATCCCTGATGGCCCGTTCGCGGGCCTCACGGCCAGCGTCGCCCCGTACATCCTCCGAACGATCGCCCAGCAGACGAACGACTGCGGCGCGGAGGTCCAACTCGAGCGCACGATCAATAACTACCTGATCCCGATCTTTCAGTTCGGCATCTTCGGCAACGAAGACATCGAACTGCACCCCGGCCCGGCCTTCAGCTTCAACGGGCGCGTCCACGCCAACGGCAACATTTACGTTAACGGCAACGTGACGTTCCTCGCCAAAGTGACGACCGCCAACGAGATGGTGCGTGACGTGCTGCGTAACGGCAGCACCCGCTCCGACAGCAGCGTGAAGATGAAGATCAACAACCTCTTCGTTCCGCTGACGGTCGGCAGCGTTAACACCGGCCCCAACTTTACGGGCGCGCGCAGCGGCCAGCGCGGCTACTTCCCCAGTTCCCCGAACGGAAGCGCCAACACGAGTTGGGAGACGGCCTCGACCACCGCCCCGCGCTCCGGCGATCAGAACCGTTTCGGCGGCCAGTTGCTGACCCGCACCACCGGCATTGCCCCGCTGCTGCTCCCGCTTCAACTCAACGGCAGTTCGACGCGCGAGATCATCAAGCGGCGGATGCCGAACGACAGCGCCATCCTCAGCCAGTCGCGTTACCACTCGAAGGCGCAGATCCGCATCCTGATCGACGACGAGCAGAACACGACGCTCGCCAATGGTCAGAAGCCGAGCGCCGACACCGACCGTTCCGGCATCGTGATGATGAACCCATCCAGCAGACGAGGCGAGTTGCTTTCGTCCTTCGTGCCGACCCAACTCGGTGGTGGCAAGGCTCTCTGGCGCGTGAGCGACAGCGGCAGCTACCTCGACGACTCGACGACGGCCGTCAGGCAACAGCAACCCAGCGGTTCGTCGACGACGGCCGACACCGTCCGAGGGATCCGCACCGCGCCCACTCCTTCTCCGAATGGTGTCCGAATTCCGGGGGGCGCGGGCGTCAGCGGCCGCATCCTGATCGAGATTATCGATTCGGAGGGCAATGCCCGCGACGTGACAGAAGAGATTCTCAGTATGGGGATGACCGTCGGCGAGCCAAACGCCATCGTCCAACTCCAGCGGCCGCTATGGGCCGCGTTCACGCAGGGCAGCCGTGATAACAGTAACAGCACGAGCAACCTCGTCTCGCTCGTCAATCCCGCGAACGGTGCGATTGCGGCGGACGGAGAGATCGCGCCGCCGACGTTCGACGGAACTTACAGCTACGTCACCAATCTCACCAACGACACGTCCTCATCTATCGCGTCAGCCGTGCGCGGGCGCTTGCGAAGCGCCGATCTGTTGGAAGATGACAACGTGTCAGCCATCGACTGCAACAAGGATGAGGATGAAGGCGGGTTTTCCAGCTACTCCCGCTGCCAAAACTTCAAGCGGTGGAATAAGATCGTCCCGATCAACGTCTATAACATCCGCGAAGGTCGGATTAATCACGGCCTCACGGCGAACGCCATCTACGAGCGGGGCATGACGAGCGTGATCGAACTCAACATGCGTAATCTCGCGCGCTGGGTTGACGGCGTGTACGACACCAACCTGCTGGCCAGCACCGAGGCCGTGAGCGCCAACATCGATGGCACGGAAGGCTACGTCGTTTACGTCTCGGATCGGCGCGGCGACCGCATCAAGTCCGAGCGCGATTCTTCGGGCGCTACTCTCGGCACAACCAACGGGATGGCCGACAACGAAGACATCTACGGGCCGAACGGGTCTCTCGATCCGGGCGAGGACGTGATCGATTCGGGCTTTACCGGCGGGGGCACGGCAAAGAAGAACACGCTTCAGAAAGACACGAGCGAGTTGCCTGACCCGGCCACGCTGGCCTCTGCCTGCGGCTCTGACCGCCAGTGTCGCGCGCGCGAGGTGGCGAACTGGAATAACTCGTCGAACTTGTTCCGCCGCGCCGTCCGCCTCTTCAACGGCGAAGACATACTCTTGAGCGGCGCGTCGGGCAAGCTCTCGAACACGAAGGGTCTCACCGTTGCCTCCGAGAATATGGTTTACATCTGGGGCAACTACAACACGACCGGCATCAACGCCCGCCCGCCCGCCGGGACGGCGGCCTTAAACGATTGCGCCGTCAGCCCCTCATACTGTTATCAAGGGGACCAGATTCCGGCCTCTATCGTCGCCGACGCCTTCTTCCCGTTGTCTAAGACGTGGTTCGACAGTGCCGTCGCGATCTACCCGGACGCTCTCCTCGGGCGCCCAGCGGATAAGAACCTCACCGCCGCGACGCAGGAAACCTCGGTGCGCGCCGGCATCATCGCCGGGATTACCAAGTCGGCTCTGGCCGGTACACCCGACGCTGGTACGGGTGCTGACTCGCGGCTGAGCGGCGGCGTCCACAACTTCCCGCGCTTTCTCGAAGACTGGCTGAGCGACGACAGCGAATGGAACTTCTCCGGCTCGCTCATCCCCCTGTTCTACTCGACGCAGGCGATGGGGCCATGGCAGTATCCGGGAACACGTTACATCTATGGCGCGCCCATCCGCGACTGGTCGTTCGATACGACTTTCACCAACCCCATGCGTTTGCCGCCGGGGACGCCTCTGTTCCAGTACATCGAGCCCACGGGTTTCAAGCAAGTGATCCAGTAAGGCAGGCCACGCGGGCGAGGTCGTCCGTTTGACCGGCGAGCGGGGCGTTGAAGAGTTTGTGCAAACTCTTCAAC
>JBOGOY010000626.1:0-3501 GCA_050748185.1 Pyrinomonadaceae bacterium | reverse complement strand
CCGGTAGTCTGGTCGCTGACGAAACGTCCGACGTCGCCTCGCAAGCTTCCGGTCAAGTCGTGGCGACGCCGGTTGGCGTCGGCGCGTTCGTGCGGCAGGGCGACGTGATCGCGCGCCTCAACGACGCGGACGCGCGCCTGCGCCTGCAACAAGCCGAGGCCGGCGTGCAACAGGCGGTCGCCAACGTCAGGCAGGCCGAGGCCCGTCTGGGGCTCAGGCCCGGCGGCAACTTCGACGCCAGCGCGATCCCCGAGGTGCGCGCCGCCAGCGCCAACTACGATCAAGCGGTCGCTGAGTTGCGTCTGGCCGAGGCGAACGAAAAGCGTTACCGCGAACTGGTCGAAACCGGCGACGTGGCGATGAGTGTCTATGATCAATACCGCACGCAGCGGGACACGGCACGCGCGCGCGCCAACAATGCGCGGCAGCAACTAGACGCCGCCATCAACACCGCGCGCCAGAGTAATCAAGCAATCCAGAGCGCCGAGGCCGCGGTCGAAACCGCTCGCTCGCAGGTCTCGATCGCGCAAAAGGCCGTGGCCGATGCGACGATCCGCGCGCCTTATGCCGGCTTTGTCAGCAACCGCCCGGTCGCGGTCGGCGAGTACGCCACGCCGTCGTCAATCGTCGCGACGGTGCTGCGGACCAACCCGATCAAATTACAGTTGCAGGTGCCGGAAGGCGAGGTTCCGTTTATCACGCCCGGCATGGGCGTATCGCTCGAAGTCGAGGCGCACCGCGACCGAAAGTTCGCCGGCAGGGTGTCGGCCGTCAACCCGGCCATCGATCCGGTCTCGCGCGCCGCGACGGTCGAGGCCGAGGTCGAGAACGGCGACAACGCGCTGCGCTCCGGCATGTTCGCCACCGCGCGCATCGTGCGGCAGGGCGGCAGCAAAGCCGTCTTCGTGCCCCGCACGGCCGTCCTTTCAGATCAGAATACGCAATCGTTCCGCGTCTTCGTAATTCAGGGCGACACGGTGAAACTGCGCGTGGTCCAGATCGGCGAAGAGGAGGGCGAGATGGTGCGGATCATCTCGGGCGTCAACCCCGACGAAACGCTGGCGACCAGCAACCTCCCACAGCTTTACGAAGGAGCGCGGGTCAGGCAGTAAGTCCAAGGTTCAAACTCCAAAGTCCAAAGTCTGAGAGCAGGCTGTTGACTTTGAACCTTGGACCTTGGACTAGGGAATTATATGCAAAAGCTGGCTGAAATTTGCGTGCGGCGGCCCGTCTTCGCGACCGTCATCATTTTGCTGCTGACGGTCGTCGGCGGCTTCTCTTTCTTCACGCTCGGCGTCGATCGCTTTCCGAAGATCGACATTCCGACGGTATCCGTCTCGACGAGCAATCCGGGCGCGGCTCCGCAGGAGATCGAGACCGAGATCACAGACATCATCGAGGGCGCGGTCAACACCGTCCCCGGCATCGACGAGATGCGTTCGTCCTCCGCACAGGGGCGCTCGAACGTCACGATCAACTTCAATCTGGAGAAAGACCCGGACCTCGCCACGCAGGAAGTGCGCGACAAAATCAGCACCATCATCAACCGGCTGCCGGAGACCGCCGATCCGCCCGTCGTCAGAAAGGCCGATCCGGACTCGCAGCCCGTGCTGGTTTACGCGATCAGCGCGCCGCGCTCGTCGATCGAGTTGACCGACCTCGTCCAGAAGCAGATTCAGGAGCGCATCGAATCGGCCGACGGCGTCGGCGAAGTGGTGGTCTTCGGCGGGCGACAGCGCGAAATCAAAGTTTACGTCGAGCCGGATCGCCTGCGCGCTTACAACCTGTCGGTGACGGAAGTCTCGAACGCCCTGCGCGCGCAGAATCTCGAATTGCCCGGCGGGCGCTTGGATGAAGGCGCGCGCACCGTAACGCTCAGGACGCTCTCGCGCGTCACCAAAGTCGAAGACTTTAACGACATCGTCGTCGCGACGCGCGGCAACTATCCCGTCAAGATCAGCGACATCGGGCGCGTCGAAGATGGCGGCGTGGACCCCAACTCGGCGGCGTCTTTGAACGGCGTGCCCTCGGTGTCTCTCGGCATCCGCAAGCAGTCGGGCGCGAACACGATCGCCGTGATCGAAGGCGTGAAGCAGCGCATGGCGGAGATTCAGCCGCTGCTGCCTAAAGACCTCAACGTCGTCGTCACGCGCGATCAGTCGGAATTCATCGAGACCAGCCTGCACGCCATCGAGGAACACTTGATCGTCGGCGGCCTGCTCGCCGCCCTGATCGTGTTTCTCTTCCTGTGGAACTTCCGCTCGACGATCATCGCGGCACTCGCGATCCCGACCTCGATCATCGCCTCGTTCGCCGTCATCGCGGCGCTCGGCTATTCGCTCAACCAGATGACGATGCTGGCGCTGACGCTGATGGTCGGCATCGTGATTGACGACGCGATCGTCGTCCTTGAGAACATCTATCGCTTCGTCGAAGAGAAAGGGATGCACCCCTATCAGGCGGCGGTCGAAGGGACCAGAGAGATCGGCCTCGCCGTGATGGCGACGACGCTTTCCCTGCTCGCCGTCTTCATCCCGGTCGGGTTCATGTCCGGCATCGTCGGGCGTTTCATGTCTTCGTTCGGCCTCACCGCGGCGGCCGCGATTGCGGTCAGCCTCATCGTCTCGTTCACGCTGACGCCGATGCTCGCCGCGCGCTGGATCAAGCCGCCGAAAGAATCGATCACGCCCGAAGATTTGCCCGTGAGCGCCGGCGGTGACGGCGGCAAAGACGGCGATCATGATCGCCGTCATGAAGATAGGGGAAAGAAAGAGCACGTCTCTTCGTCGAAGGGCGGGCGCTTCTACCGACCGATCGATAGCGCGTACATGTGGATGCTCAAGTGGTCGATGGCGCACCGCTGGGCCATCGTCATTATCTGCGTGCTCGTCGTCGCCTCGATCTGGCCGCTTTACAAGTACGTCGGTTACAACTTCCTGCCCGACGAAGACGAGTCGGCTTTTCAAGTCTTTTTACGCGCGCCGCAGGGCACGAGCCTTCCGGCGACGCAGTCGGTGCTGGACCGGGTCGCGCGCGACGTGCGCGAACAGATTCCCGGCGTCAGGAACACACTCGTCAACGCCGGCGGGTTTGGCGGCGGGGGCCAGCCGAATGCCGGCTCGGTGCAGGTCAGCCTCTTGCCGGTGAAAGAGCGCGAGTTTTCGCAGGCCGACTTGATCCAGCAGACGCGCGACATGATCCGCAAAAGGAAGTATCCGAAAGAGTACGTCATCGGCGCGTCGGGCTCGTCTTCGATCGGCGCGAGCATCGGCGGCGGGCGCGGCGGATCGTCTCTGGGCTTCTACATCAGCGGCCCCGACATTCAGAAACTCGACGAGTATTCAAACAAGTTGGTCGAGCGGATCAAGCAGGACCAGAACTTTCGCGACGCCGACCGTTCGCTCCAACTCAGTAGCCCGGAAGTCCGCGTCCGTATCGACCGGCAGCGCGCCGCGGACCTCGGCGTGAGGGCGGGCGACGTGGCGCAGGCTCTCAATACGC
>JBOGOY010000625.1:0-3504 GCA_050748185.1 Pyrinomonadaceae bacterium | reverse complement strand
AGGCTTCTTTGTTCGGCTCGTACTCGGGGAAGACGCCCTTCTCCGCGCCGAGGCAGCACGATTCGGTCCACGCCTCGCGCCGGACGAAACCCATCAACTCGTCCATAAACGCGATCGACTCCGGCGAGCCGTAAGAAATCTGGTGCGCCAGACATAGGTCGGCGAAACCCATGATCCCGAGGCCGACGGGCCGCGTGCGCTTCACCACGTCGTCGATCTCCGGCAGCGGCCACGCGCACACGTCGATCACGTTGTCGAGAAAGCGCGTGCTCCACCGCACCGCCTCGCCCAGCCGCTCCCAGTCAACGCGCGTCTCGGCGTCGTAAAACTTCGCCACGTCGATCGAACCGAGGTTGCAACTGTTATTAAAGTGAAGTGCCTGCTCGGCACAGTTATGCGCCACTAAACCGTTTGCAATGAATGATTTAGTGGCAGGTTGGGTGAGATCAAAGACATCTTCAAGCCCATCGGCGCGAACCTCTCTCACGGTGGCGACAAAGACTTCTTTCTTAAACCCGCGCGTGAGCTTACTCATGCAGGTTTGCAACTTCCCTGACTTGGCTTCGGTTAAGAAGCCGATCTCAGCGGCAAAGGTGGCAACGTTCATTTTACTCAGACAGAGTTCGTGCGTTGGCTGGCGCATGTACTCTTTCTGACCGCCTTTTCCATCCGGCATCATCTGCTTCTGCTCTTTGTGCCGATTGAGGTAGATTCGGCTGGCGATACCGAAATTCAGCAGTAGTTTTTGCACGCCTTCAAGTAAGTTGACGGAACTCGAAGTAAGTCGCACTTGAATGCCGTGGACGCCGCGTCCGTCGAGGACCGTTCCATCGGCAGAGAACAGCCCTTGCAAAAAGCCGCGCTGCATCCCTTCCGCGCCGGTCAACACAGCTTCCGGCACCCTAAGTTTGCCCTCGCCGACACCTAACCCGCTGATGAGCGCCAACTCGTGGAGCCGCGTGGAAGTGATGCGGGTTTCGTCGCGGTCAGTGATGCGGCAGGCGCTGATTTGATACTGTGACGCCGGGCGCGTCGGATCGGTAAGCGGCGCGGCCAACTCGTTGGCGTACTCCGTAAACATCGGCGCGAGTTGCTGCTCGTCGCCCCAGAACGACAGAATGGTTTTGCCCGCAGTCATGGTCCCGTCGCCGACTAGCCACCCCAACGTGCGCCCCAGAGCCAGCGAGCCCGCGACGCCAAAGCCACCCTTGCGGTTCAGGATATGCACCTTGTCGCCCGGCTGGAGGTCTTGCAACTCCACCCAGCCTTTGCTGGTCATGATCCGGTGATCGGCCGTCGCGCGCACGTAATAACCTTCGCGCGTTTGCAGCCGGAAGACAGGCTTGAGGCCCGTGCGGAAGACGCGGGAGGACTCGGCGAAAGTCGGGCCGTAACCGAAGCGCGCGTCAATCACCACGTCAGGATTCTTCCCCGTCTCGTATAGCTCGCGGGCGGTGAATAAACCGCGCTCGGTGTAGATCAAAGTGTCGCCGGTGACGCATGGATTGGTCGCGTAAATTGGTCCCATCGACTTGATCATGTGGTTGTGCCGGTTAACCTCGTCGATGAAGATTACGCCGGGCTCTGCGTAGCGGTGAGCAGACGCGATAATGCGGTTCCACACGTCGGGCGCGTAAATCATGCCGGGTCGTGGCGGCTCTTCCCGCGTGCAGGCTGAGAGGTCGGCCGACTCGAATGCCTGCCGGTCGCGGAAAGTGACGGTCGTGCCGTCGGGGCGGCGATAGATGCAGTAGTCGCCGTTCTGGACCGGATCGAAAACGGGATCGTCCCATTGATGCCCGTCGAAGCTCAGTTGGTACCACTCCTGTCTATCCACCGCCTCGAAGAAGCGGTCGGTCACAGTCACTGAGATGTTGAAGTTAGTCAGGCTATGCTGATCGTTCTTGGCATGGATAAAGCGCAGCACGTCCGGGTGATCGGCGCGCAAGATGCCCATATTGGCCCCGCGTCGAACGCCGCCCTGTTTCACGGTGTCGGTCGTCGTGTTGAAGATGTTCATGAACGAGACCGGCCCCGAAGCGACGCCGTGCGTCGAGCGGACCATCGCGCCGACCGGCCTTAGCTTCTCAAAAGTGAACCCGGTGCCTCCCCCTGTTTGATGGATAATTGCCGCGTCGGTCGCGGTCTTCATAATGCCGGCGATCGAGTCGGGCACGTCGAGGACAAAGCAGGCGGCGAGCTGAGCGTTGGGCTTGCCGGCGTTGACGAGGCAGGGAGTGTTCGGCACGAACTCGCGGCGCATCATGATCCCGGACATCGCGGCGTAAAAAGCGTCGCGCTGCCGCGCGTCCGTTTCGGCCGTGCTGACGTGGCCGACCACGCGGCGCACCACGTCGGACCACTCTTCGAGCGGGTTTCCCTTGGCGTCCTTCAGCGAATAGCGCTTGCTGATGACCTTGCGGGCGTTGATGCCCAAGGCTTCCGCGGCGGCGCGTTGTGGCGCGGCCCCGGCGGCGGCCCCGATGATGCTTCCCTGCGGTGTGTTCGGCTCGATCACTGTGCTCATCTTGTTCTCCCGGTGCGGCGCGCCCTCTCCACAGGCGACTCTCGCTGACGACTCCAGATAATTTGAGAAAGCTCGGCCCGCACCGTCCCCACGCGGGCCAAAGCGGCGGGCGTCACAAAAGTTGTGTTTATGTAAACTGGCGGATGGGATGGGCGGCGGAACCCCCCTGCCGGGCAGCGCACCCGGCCTCACTCGAAGATTTCCGCCAGCCGACTTCCTAAGCGGCGCGCAGTATACATAGCCATGTCGCGGCTGTCAAGACCCGAGCCCAACATATTGTATCACTCTACTCGCTCAACCCAATACAGCGGACACTTTAAGAGATTACCTTAACCCAACCTGACCACGCTCCCGCGCATCCAAAAGACTCCCCAAACAAACTATAGTGACAACTTGGATGCCGGCTTCGCCGGTAACGCGAGTGAGGCAATCATAGTGTCGCTCTCATCTTGTCCGATGGCATCATGAGAGGGCAAAATCGCACCCGGCACGGCGCAGGTTTTCGGCCACGCGGGGAAATGAGTGAGACGAAGGGTACAGCCATTGAACGAAGAGAAGCAGGATCAGAACACGGATACGCTGGTGCGCGCCACGGCCGCGGACGGCGGCGTGCGTTGCATGGCCGCGGTGACGACTACGTTGGTGACAGAGGCCGTCCGGCGGCACCAGACTTCGCACACGGTCGCGGCGGCGTTGGGCCGGACGATGACGGGCGCGTTGCTGCTCGGGGCCGGGCAGAAAGAGTTTGACCGTCTGACGGTGCAGATCACTGGTGACGGACCTGTGGGCGGTATCACGGTCGAGGCGAACGCACGCGGCGAGGTGCGCGGCTACGCGCGCCACCCCGCGGCCGAAGCCCCGCTCAACGAGTTAGGCAAGTTCGACGTGCGCGCCGTCGTCGGCACGAACGGGATGTTTTACGTCACCTACGAATCCGGCTACGACATCGGCCTCTACCGCGAGCCTTACCGCGGCTC
>JBOGOY010000624.1:0-3506 GCA_050748185.1 Pyrinomonadaceae bacterium | reverse complement strand
GTTCCCTTCTCTTAGAGAGATAATTTCGATCCCGTCTCTCGTTTCAGTCAAAACTTCGTAGTCAGTGCTCATATTTCAAACCCGTGCGAGGTTCAGCCCGGAATTTTTATCGCGGAACATCCATAGTTTCGCACGTGGAGCCGTCTTAATGGAATATGACGGCAACCTCTTGAACTATGCCGCTTTCAATCCGGCGATAAAGTCAGAACCGGGAGCGGTAGCGCAATGGGATTAAGCTCAGGGCTGACGAGGCGCAGCCTTGTCAATAGAAGTCAGCGACATCCCGGAAAGGCGGAGCCTTTCCGCACATCAGGACGGCCGCAGCCGCTACCCAACATCGTTAGCTTAATCCCATTGCGCTACCGCAGGCGGTTCTGACCTGCCGCCACCTCAATTTTGCCGCTCACTGGCGACCTGTCCCTTTCATTTAATCTTGTGGCAATTTGCATTTAACGGGACAACCGGCTTAATATTTAATTCATCTTAAATGTTCAAATCTGGTTAAGGAGTTGTAGGCAGGTGAGTCAGACTACAAGCAAGGCTGAAGTTGTGCTAAATAGCTTCGCCGAATTCATGTCCAAGTTCATGATTGATCAATATCAGCAACACTTGGCTGAATTGGCTCTGACACTGCCGCAGGCTCAGGTTTTACGTATCCTCCGGGGCGGCCCGCGTTTGACCGGCCAATTGGCCGAGGAATTAGGTATTTCGGCTCCGGCGATGACCCAGTTGACCGATCGTCTGAACCGCAAGGGCCTGATCGAGCGCCGGGCGGCCGATGACGACCGCCGCTGCGTCATCGTCGCGTTGTCCGCGCACGGTGAGCGGATGGTCGATCAGTTCCGCGAACGCCGCCGGCAGGTTTTCACCGGCGCACTCTCGCTCTTGAGCGAGTCTGAACAGCTTCAGGTCGGCGAAGCTTTGGCGAAAGTTATTAAGGCGCTTGAGGGCAGCGAACAAGGCGCGGCCAACGGCTGGGCTTTGGGTAATCATCCGATTAACGACAGTGGAATCATCAAAGGGAATCATTCAGGGGGTAAAAATTTATGAACTCATGTGCTAAGAAATTGATGTCCGCCGCCGCCACGTTCGCGCTGGCGGCGACCATGACAGCGGCGACAGTAGTGGTGGCCGCCCCGGCGAACACCGCCGGAGAGCAGGCGCTCAGCCGTCAGCAGTTGACGAAAAAAATTAGGAAAGAATTAGTCACGCTGCCTTACTACGGCGTTTTTGACAATCTGGCCTACGAGATTGAAGGCAGCACGGTGACGTTGTACGGGCAGGTTGTTCGACCCTCGACCCGCAGTGACGCGGAGCGCCGGGTGGCGAAACTCTCGGGCGTCGATCGCGTGGTCAATCAGATCGAGGTACTGCCGCTGTCGTCTTTTGACGATACGCTGCGCGTCCAGACTTACCGCACGCTATTCCGCACGGGCGGGCTCCACCGTTATGCGTTGGGCGCGAACCCTTCGATTCACATCGTTGTGAACCGCGGGCACGTGACGCTCGAAGGCGTGGTGTCGGGCAAGATGGACAGGCAACTCGCCGAGTTTGCGGCCCGCAGCGTGCCGGGCGCGTTCTCGGTGACGAATAATCTGCGGCTCGACAATGAAGTAACTCGGGCGCGCTAAGGTCAGGCCGCACGCGGCGAACCGACTCAACTTTCAGGCCGGGTGGCGCGGAAACCACCCGGCGGTTTCGCCGTATTACCTGCGGCGCACTGACTGTGGCCGTACCGGGCAGAGCAGGAAGGCTTATTGTTTGTGAGGAATAATAAGGTGAGCATGATGGACAAGATGACGAACAAGGGGGGGATGCGTTCGTTGGTGATGGGAGCCGACGAATATCTTGCCTTCGATGGGCTGCATTCTGAGCACAATGAGGAGGCCACTGGTCAGGTCGAGGATGTGCTGCAGAAATTGAGCGGCGCCGGCCTCACCGAGGCCGACTCTGACGAAATGCTCATCGAAGACGTGACCACGACCGCCGTCTCTCTCGAAGAAGGAGACACGGCGGGCAACGACGTAGACTCTTCCGACGACCTCGATCTCTCGGCCGGGGCCGACGATAAGTCTACCGATCCGGTGCGTTTGTATCTGAGCCAGATGGGCCGCGTGCCGCTGCTGACCCGCGAGCAGGAAGTTTCGCTGGCTAAGCGCATCGAGGCCGGTCAGACCAAAGCCAACCGCGCATTGTGGCGTGCGCCCGTCGCCCTGAGCGAGTTGTTCCAGATCGCGGAAGAACTGCTTGAGAGTGAAATCAGCATCCGCGAAGTGGTCGCCTTCGGCGATCAACTCGAAGTGTTCGAGCAGGAAGACCGCAGCGAGGAATATTTGCGCCTCACGCTCGAAGTGATCGAGCACCTGCGCCAACTGGCTCAAGCCGGGTTGAAGGAGTTGGAAAAGTTTCAGGCCGAACTAAAACTCGCGGGGCACGGCAAGAAGAGCAAAAAGTTGTTGCGGCTCCGGCATCGCGTCGCCCGCGCCCGGCTGGAGATCGCACGCGAGTTTAAACGCCTCCACCTGACGCCCGAAGCACGGCAGCGCTTGATTAACGCCGTCGCCGGGTCTTACAAAGAGGTTCGCTCTCACGAGCGCGAAATCGAAAAGCTGACCGAAAAGCTGGCTAAGCCACGGATTAAGCCCGAGGACGAAAAAGAGTTGAAGCGCCGTGTGAGCGCCGCGAAGCGCCACTTGAAGCAGTTGGAGACTGATGTGTTGATGTCTCCGGTCGAGATCAAGCGCGCCCATCTGGCGATCTCGCGCGGCGAAGTTCAGACCGTCGAGGCCAAGCGCGAAATGACCGAAGCGAACCTGCGCCTCGTCGTCTCGATTGCTAAAAAATACGTCAACCGCGGGCTCCCCTTCCTCGATTTGATTCAGGAGGGCAACATCGGGCTGATGCGCGGCGTCGAGAAATTCGACTGGCGGCGGGGCTATAAGTTCTCGACCTACGCGACGTGGTGGATCCGGCAGGCCATCACGCGGGCGATGGCCGACCAGGCGCGGACGATCCGCATCCCCGTGCACATGGTGGAGGTGATCAACAAGCTCGCTCGGGTCCAGCGGCAGATGCTCCAGGACCTCGGCCGCGAGCCGACTCCCGAGGAGCTGGCGCTCGAGCTCGACATGACCCCCGAGAAGGTCATCGAGGTCCAGAAGTACGGCCGCGAGCCGATCTCGCTGCACACCCCGCTGGGCGAGGACGGCGACTCCGAGTTCGGCGACCTGATCGAGGACTCCGAGGCGATCGTCCCGGCCGACGCGGTCTCGTTCACCCTGCTCCAGGAGCAGCTGCACGCCGTCCTCGACACGCTCTCCGAGCGTGAGGCGGGCGTGGTCAGCATGCGCTTCGGCCTGACCGACGGCCAGCCCAAGACGCTCGACGAGATCGGCAAGGTCTACGGCGTCACCCGGGAGCGGATCCGGCAGATCGAGTCCAAGACGATGTCGAAGCTGCGCCACCCGTCGCGCTCGCAGGTGCTGCGCGACTACTTGGACTGACCC
>JBOGOY010000623.1:0-3510 GCA_050748185.1 Pyrinomonadaceae bacterium | reverse complement strand
GTCCACGAGGCTCTTCACGCACCCTTCGTAGAAGTCCATCAACAGCGTCCCGGCGAAGAGCCCTTGCGCCGTGTTTCTCGACGGATCATCTCGCTCGACGCGGAAAGCGGGCCGGCCGTCTTGGCCCATCTCGATGGTGAGGCACACTTCACCGTCGGGAATGTTGCCGCCCGGCGGCGAAGCGGGCGGCGAAAAGCGCGTGGCGAAGAACGAGGCGGACGGCGGCGAAGCGGGCGGCGAGGTCGCGCCGCCGAGATTCGCTTGCGCGATCAATTGCAGCAGATCGAGTGTCCGAGGCTTTTCCAGAACGATGTCGTTGCCCTCGCAATCGAGCGCGTAGCCGGAACGCACGGTGACGTGCCGCCGCGTTTGACCGACCGGATCAGGTCCGCATTCGACCTGCAAGCCGCAGACGATTCCCCACCCGTGCAAATGCTTGTTGTGCCAACGCAGGTCGCGCGCCGCGCACAAGCGGTCGAGCGCGTCCTGTACCGTTTCGACGCCGGGCAACTGGCACGCGCTGTTGTCGTAGCAAACATCTTCGGCGCAGATTTCCGTGAGGGGCGGAAACTTGTGCCGGCAATCGCGGATGTTGAGCGCGCCGCCTTTCGCTTCGACGAGCGCGAGGCGGCAAAAGCGGTGCTTGATGCCGAGCGGCGGTTGCGGCAGGGGCATCAGGTTCGGCGTCTCAAACGGCGGCCATTCGATGTCGCCGGTCGCGGTGCGCGCCGGGACGAGCCAGTAGTCGCCCGCGCGATACTGACCTTCGGAGAACTCCACCTCCACGCCGCCTTCAAGATCGAGCCAGCCCGTTTGTGTCTGCACACCGTCGGCCTGTGCCGTATTGCCCGTCTGGTCCCAACGCACGAGTTGAAGATTCTGTTTGTCTTTCGCCGCCGCTGCTGCTGAACTCTTGAGCGTGATCTCGCGCGTCGCCGGATCGATCTTGTCGATCTGCGCCAACTGTCGCGGCGCGCTTTTGAGCGCAGACTCTTCATCCACGATCTCGACCCATTGGCCGGCCGCGAAGCCCAGCACCTCGTCTTTCCCAAGGTCGGAAACCGTGACGAGATTGCCGTCAATCTTCTCGATCTTGGTTCTCACCGTCGCGTTGTCGCGCGACCACTTAAAGGTCGCCGCGCCGCGTGCGCCGCCCTTGTGTACTTCGACGCGATAGAGTTGATTTTCCAGCCGCGTAAAGCCGGCGGTCGGCGGCAACAGACAGGGGTCGAGTTGCGCGTCGGGCGCTTTGGTGCGCGCGTTGAGCGTGCCTGAGCCGGGTGTGGTTAGTTGTCGCCACTCGGCAAACTCCATCTCGCAGGTCAACAGGTCACTACCTTTTTGCGGCGGCGAAGACGGTGGTGATGGCAGGGTGACGCGCAGCAGACGAACTTGACAGACGTTCTTGAGCCGCGTGGTCGTGTCCGGCCCGCCGAGTGCCACCTCACGGATGTGCGGATCATCGAGCGCGGTGATCTCACGTTGCCACGCATCGACATAAGCGAGATACAAACCGTCCTGAAGACTCAACTGCCGTGTCGCGTCGCCGGGCGGACTCTGTGGCGGGCTGTTGAAGGCGGCGCCGAACTCAGGGTTCGGATAATCGAGCTGCGTCAGATAGGTCGCCGCGCGGCGGATCGAGCTTGCGCCCGCGTTCTGAAAATCGTTAACCGGCCCATCGAAAGTTAAGACGTTGGCGCTCGGATCGACGGCGGTGATACGGAACAGTTTTTTATCCGGCTTGTTGGCTGCGGAAATTTCGACCCACTCGTCCTTTTGCCAGCGCCGCCCGTCGGCGAAGAGCGTGGCGACGCTCAACTTGTTTGACGAGTTCAGCACGAGACTGACGGGGACCAACGCGGATTCAGATTCGCAGAGCAAGCCTTCGACGTAGATGCGGCCGGGCGCGATCGACAGGTCTGTGTTGTCAGGCGTCGGCGCGAGCTTGAACGCATCGCTTCCCTTCGGGACGCCGCAGAGTCCGATCACATCGCGCGCCTCAGTCTCGGTTCGGCGCCGTTCGATGGCGCTTTCTTCGTTCCAATCGGAGTCGAGCAGGACGCGCCCCTGCTGCATCAAGACGCTGCTGTAATGCCGGCGCGGGTCGTCAGAATGACGGCTGAAATCACCCATGTTGATCCTCCGTTGATGAGTTGCGGTCTAAAGTAAAATTCAGAAGATCGGACAGCGAGCAATAAATCAGACGCTTGAATTGGTGGCGGTCTTTCGTGCCATTTCGTGTGATTTCGTAGATCATCTTTGTTCTGTGGCTGTCCCAATCTTTTAAGGATTGATTTAACTCGCGTGAAAGATTCCGGCTTCGAGGCCGAACCGTAGGTATTCGTCGAGCCGCGCGCGCAGGTTGGCTTCGCGCTGCGGTTGATAGAGATCGTGAAACGCGCCCATCTCGGCTTGATCGTCCGCCCCTTGCGTGATCTCTGGCGCGCAGCGAGCGTCGAGTTGGCAATAGCCCGCATCGCCGAAGCGCAGCGAGGTGAAGACGGGCCGCACGCGGGCTGCCTCGCTCGATTTGTCGGGCTGGCAATGAAACTGTCTGGGCACACTCGATCCGGGCGGCACGTAAGAAAAGCGCACGCAGCCTTGTTGTAACCTCTCGGCTAAGACCGGCGCGGTCTGGGCGGTGACGGGCGCGGGCCAAGACTCACCTGCAACGAACGCGGCGATGAAGATCGTGTTCGAGGCCAACTCGACGAGGCGCGTGCGAACCCGCCCGATGATGGTGCTGTTCTCGATCTCGAGCACGCCGCCCGCGCTGCCGTCGTCCGGCGCGGCGTAAGCGATGTTGGTTTCCGCGCCCGCGTCCACGATGCTGTTTGCGATCTGCGCGCGCGCGCCTTCGACGACTCGCAACGCGCCAGTGATCGAATGCTCGATCTCGACGCGAACATTCGCGGCCTCGACAATGACCACCGGCGCGGCAGCGTGCGCGGGAAAGTCGCGCGGTGCGCCGCCGCCCGGCACGGAGATGCTCTTAAATGCGGGGCTCTCACCCGGCGGCAACGTGCAATGGCGCAGCGCGAGCCGCCGCAGGTGGTTGTTGCCGACCGCGCCCGGCACACGCAGCGCGCCACCACCGCCGGTGATCAGCAAGCCGTTGAATAACAATTCGGCATCTATCCCGCCGCCGATGTTCAACTCGCCGTCGAGAACTAGGACGGGGCGGCGCTTAACCGCGGCGCGCACTTCGATCAGCTTTCCGGCAGGCACGTCGAACGCTCCGCCCGCGACGTGATAATCGTTGTTCTCGATCTCGATCACGCCCCCGGCGAGTTGCGAGTCGGCGCTGAACTTGGCCGTCAGATTGTCGAGCGCGTCGCGGATCGTCTCTTCGTCGGTCGGCACTCTGACGACAGTTTCGAGCTCGCTGAAAGAGGTGGCACGGCGACCGTACTTTCCGCCGCCCATTTCGGCGCTGAAGCCGTAGTGATAACTGACGCGCACGCTTTGCGGCGCTGAACTGCCGGTGGGGAAAGCGATGCGGCCTAACAC
>JBOGOY010000622.1:0-3512 GCA_050748185.1 Pyrinomonadaceae bacterium | reverse complement strand
CCTCTTCACCGTCCATCGTCTATGGTCTATCGTCCGGTTTCAGTAGATGTGGAAGTTGTAAACGATCGTCGCGTACTGCGAGACGGGACGGCCGTCCTTCTCGGCGGGCGTGAACCGGATTTGGCGCGCCGCGGCGATCGCCTTCTCGGTTAGCCCGTCGGGTAGTCGCTTCTGCGGCGTGATACTTGTCACCTGCCCGCTCGACGACAGCACGACGCGCAGCGTGACCTCGCCAGTGACGCTGTTCTTGCGGGCCTCTTCCGTGTATTGCGGCTCCGGCTTCGAGAGAATCGTTGCCTTGCGCGTCACTTCGCTGGTCTTGAAGACGCGGCTGTAATCCGTGCCGCCGCCACCGCCGCCGGGGCCGCCGCCGCCGTCGTTGCGATCGCCGCCGCCGGTGTTACCGCCGCGACCGGGGCCGACGCCGCCGCCTTCGCCGGGGCCGACGCCGCCGCCCGTACCGTCGCCGATGCCATTACCCGAACCGGGGCCGGAACTGGTTTCGGTCGATTTCGATTTAGGATCGCCGTATGGCAATGGCCGCGTATCAGGCGGGAACAACGTCGGGTCGGCGACGATGCTCGCCGGGACGGGCAAACTCGGGTTCTTCACCGTCGGCGGGCGCGGATCGGGCGCTCTAATTTGCGGCACGTCGAGCGACGCCACGGGCAGTTTGCCGGCCGAAGCGGGCTTTTGTTCCTGCCGGCCGCCGCCGCCGCCGCCGCCCGGTTTCTCCTGCTTCGGCTTCGAGCCGCCGCCTTTACCTTTCGCCATGCCGGCCGTGCCTTCGTCGGGCGTCGGCTGCTCTTTCGGCACGTCCGTTACAATGCTCTGAAGTTCGAGGTCTTCGCGGATGCGGTCGCCTGCCGTTAAGTCTTCGCACTTAATAAAATTCCGTAGCCCCGGAATGTCGCAGCGGTTGGGATAGGCGACGACAAGACCGACGAAAGCCATGATGATGGCAAATGACGCCAGCGCGCCGGCCGCGACATTCGGTTGCGAAAAGGTTTTATAAGCGGCGGTCGAGTAAGCCCGCGTGCCGCGCTTCGTCGAGCCCCACGGATCGCGCTTGAATTCCGGCCAAGACAGTTCGGCGTCGTGCCCGACTTCTTTGATTTCCTTGATCAGGCGGCTCGTCAGCCCTTCTTCGCTGACGAAAGTCAGGTGAAACTCTTCGCGCTCGTGTTGTCCGCCCGAAGGCGGAACGCCTGCCGATACCGTCTCGGCCTCATCACCATCGACAAACGCGCCACCTCCGGCGCCATTAATGCCCACGGCCGAGGCGAAAGTTCCGCCCGCCGTTTTCGGGCCGGCACTGCCGCCGGTGACGACCGGGTCGGTGTCGATCAGAAAAGCCGACGCCCCTTCCTGCGCCGAGGGGAGCCCCCCCGCCGTCACCGCTTCGACCGCCGAGGCGTTGTGCCCATTCGAGAGCGGCGTGCCGTCCACGGGGCAGAAGCTAAACTGCTCGGCGACTTCTTCCTGACATGTCGGACATCTCTTCATTACTCTTATCCCCTGAAGAGAGAGCGGCTCTTGGCGGGCTTCCCTCTTAACAGTCGCAAAGTGGCTTGCAACTCGCTGTGAACTGAAATCTTCAAACCGGAGGATCGGCCGGTCACATTATACCGAATATTTTCGCTCAATGCCTGCCGGGAGAATTGACACCCTTATCCGGCATGACGAAGGACAGTCATTTTGACGCCGATGAGCGCCGTAGAGGTTGGCTTAACGTTACAACTCCGAACAGTTTTTTCCCGCTGGCCCACCCGGTTGACGCTCCGCGCCGGCACAAACTAAACTGCGGCGTTGCTCAGGGCGCTCCCCAAGCTTTTAATACAGCAGAAGTGACGAGTGACAAGTGACAGGTCAAGACAGTGACGAGTGACAGGTGACGGGAAAGAACAATCCAGCTCCTGTCACTTGTGACCCGTCACTTTTTACTCGCTTCTTTTGTCACCTGTCACTTTTTACCTGTCAATATCGAGTTAATACGCATCCTAACGGCTCGCCCGACGACCTATTTTAAGCTTGCGCCGTGCGGCGAATCTGCATTTCCAATGTTTTCCACACACACACGCACACAGCCTCTTTTTCCGGCAACTATGTTGAAAAGGTATGCCCGCACCTTCACCGTCTTCTCACTTTTGCTCGCCACCGCCGCGGGCGGGTTCGCCGCTCAAGGGAACGCGCAGCAACCGCAGCGCGAGCAACTGCTGAACGGGCTGCCCATCCTGCTGTGGTCACGCCCCGGCGAACAGAAAGTGTTGCTGAAGCTGAGAATTAACAGCGGCGCGGCTTTCGACCTCGCCAACAAAGAAGGCATGACGCTGCTGCTCGCCGACGCGCTCTTCCCCGACCCGACGACACGTCAGTACGTCACGGAAGAACTCGGCGGACGGCTCGACGTGCGGACTACTTACGACGCGATTGACATCGCGCTCGGCGGGCGCGTCGCCGATTTTGAACGGCTGGTCGAGGTACTGCGCAACGCGGTCGTGAACATGCGTCTAGCGGAGGCCGAAATCGCCGCGCAGCGTGAAGGACGTGTCAAGGGCGCGAAAGAGTCAGCCGGCCAGCCGGCGCGGGTCGCGGATGGGGCCGCCGCTGCGCGGCTTTTCGGACCGCACCCTTATGCCCGCCTGCTCGATGGCACAGCCGAGTCGTTGTCCCACGTCGAGCGCGCTGACTTGATGCTCGCGCGCGACCGTTTCATTAACCCGAATAACGCGACGCTCGTCGTCATCGGTGGCATCGAGCGCTCACGCGCGCTGCGTGCCTTACGCCAATATCTCGGCGTGTGGCGCAAGAGCGACGCGCAGGTTCCGGCCAGCTTCCGCCGGCCCGAGACGCAGCCGGCCAAGACACTGCTGCTCGATCAGCCCGGTTCCGACCGGGCCGAAGTCCGGCTCGCGCTGAAGGGCGTTTCGCGTTCCGACCGGGATCAGGCCCCGGCCTCGCTGCTCGCGGTCGTCGCAGGCAACCGCTGGCAGACGGCACTCGAAGTTCCTCAGTCAGCCGCGTCCGCGCGTCACGACGCCCACTCGCTCTCCGGCCTGCTGCTCTTGTCTGCCAACGTGCCCTCGACCGCGACGGCCGCGACGATCTCGAAGGCGCAGGGAATCCTGAAAGACCTTGCCGCATCACCCGTCAGCGCCGCCGAACTTGAACGGGCGAAGCGATCGCTGCTCGACGGAATCGCCAAGCGCCGCGCGGCCGATGCCGACGTGTTTCTCGCCGATCAGTGGCTTGACGCGGCGACCTACGGCCTGCCGACGAACCACGACGAGGCGCAGGTCATCGACGCCATCAGCACAGCGGACCTCCAGCGCGTCGCCGCGCGGCTGTTCACGAATCAGCCGGTCGTCAGCGTGGTGGTCGGCGACGCCGCGCAACTCAAGCCGGAACTGTCTCGCCTGCCTGACGGCTTCGAGACGCCCGCCCCCGCCGGCAAACCGGCCGCCCCGGCGGCGACGCCCCAAACGAACGCGACGTTTCCGGCCAGACGCCCT
>JBOGOY010000621.1:0-3512 GCA_050748185.1 Pyrinomonadaceae bacterium | reverse complement strand
TCCGCCGCTCTTGGTACTCGATGAGCCGTTCGGCGCGCTTGATCCGCTGACCCGCGCGGCGCTGCAAAGAGAGTTCAGAGAGTTGCGCGACAGGCTCGGTAAGACGGTCGTCTTCGTGACGCACGACATCGGCGAGGCGCTGCTGCTGGCGACGCGGATCGCGCTGATGGTCGCCGGGCAAATCGCCCTGCTCGCCACGCCCGCCGAGTTCGTCGCGTCTGAAGACGCGCGGGCGCGGGCGTATCTTGAGGCTCTCCCTTCCAAGTTGCCCGCATGAACTTTTTCCGCTTCCTCATCCAGAACTGGCGTGAAGTCGTCTCGCTGACGGGCGAGCATTTGCTGCTCATCTCCGTGTCGGTGGGCGCGGCGGCGGCCGTCGGCCTGCCGGCGGGCGTGCTGTTGACACGCTATGCCGGTTGGAAGCGCCCGGTGCTGGCGCTGGCGGGCGTGCTCCAGACCGTGCCGAGTCTCGCGCTTTTCGGCCTGCTGATTCCGCTGCCCTTAGTCGGCGGCGTCGGCGCGCGCACGGCCGTCATCGCGCTCGCGCTCTACGCGCTGCTGCCCGTCGTGCGTAATACCGTGACCGGCATCGAGGGGGTGGACCAGAGCGTGCGCGAGGCGGCGCGCGCGATGGGCATGACCGGGCGGCAGATTCTGTGGCGGGTCGAGTTGCCGCTCGCTTCAAGCGTCATCCTCGCGGGCCTGCGCGTGGCTACGGTGATCTCGGTCGGCGTGGCGACCGTGGCGGCGGCCATCGGCGCGGGTGGTCTGGGAACTTACATCTTCCGCGGCATCCGCCAATACGACAACAACCTGCTGCTCGCGGGCGCCCTTCCAGCGGCGCTGCTCGCGCTCGCGGCCGACGGGCTGCTCGGCCTCGTCGTAGCGAGACTCGATTACAAACAGCGCACGTCCGCGCGCGCGTCTTCGTCGGCGGGGTGGCGCAGGATGTTGCGCCTTGCACTTCCGACGCTACTCGCGCTCGCGGTCGGGGGCGCGGCCTTCGCCTCTTTAAGCGCGCTGCGACGGCCGCCCGGCGTGCGCGTCGGCTCGAAGGACTTCACCGAGAGCGTCATCCTCGCGGAGATCGCGGCGCAGGAGTTGGAGGCGGCCGGCCTCGGCGTCGAGCGGCGTTTCGAGTTGGCCGGCAACCTCTGCCACGACGCGCTGGTCTCGGGCGAGATCGACCTTTACCCCGAATACACCGGCACGTCTTTTACCGCCATCCTCAAGCACCAACCGATCACCGATCCGCGCGCCGTCTATGAACAGGTCAGGCGCGAGTACGCCGAACAATTCGGCGTCGAGACGAGCGCGCCGCTCGGCTTCAGCAACGACTTTGCGATCCTCGTGCGCGGAGCAGACGCGCGCCGCCTGTCGCTCACAACCATCTCGGACGCCACGCCGCACGCGCGCGAGTGGCGCGCCGGGTTCGGTCAGGATTTCATGTCGCGCGCGGACGGCTACGCCGGCTTCAAGCGCGCCTACGATCTCGACTTCGCCGCCCAGCCGCGCGAGATGGACCTCGCACTTACCTACCGCGCGCTCGCCGAAGGCCAAGTGGACCTCATCGCCGGCAACTCGACCGACGGCCTTATTGCCGCGCTCGATTTGTTTCAACTCGCGGACGACCGACGTTACTTCCCGCCCTACGAAGCCGTCTTCTTCGCCCGCCGCGCCGCGCTCGAAGGCGAGGCGGGGTCCGCGCTGCGCGAGGCATTGCGACGACTCGGCGGCGCGCTCTCGACCGAAGAGATGCGACGATTGAATTACGAAGTGGACGGTCGCCAGCGCCGCGTCGCGGAGGTCGTGCGCGAGTGGAGGGGAAAGAGGAAGTGACAGGTGACAAGTGACAGGACTGAAGCAAAGCGAGCCGTATGACAGGATTAAGTCGCGGATGGGCGTGGATGAACGCAGATTAAATCAAGATGACTTTCTGATCTGTCTTCATCCACGCTCATCCGCGGCTTGCTGATTTTTTAGCCGCGGCCTTTGCGCGCTCGATCTTACGCGCGCCTTGCCCTGTTGCTTTGCGCCGAAGGGCGTAGCAACGTCGTGAGCGCGAAGCCGACGCCGACGATCAGCGCGCCGGTCAGGATCGGATGCAGCGAAGCCTTCGTGTAGATGCTCGACTCGGCGACGTGGCCTTCATAGCGGCCGCGCTCTTCCAACGTGCCTGACGCCGCGTAGAGACCATTTTCTTCGCGGTCGCCCGCCGGCCGATCCGTCTGCTGCTGTTGCGCGCTCAGGCCCCATTCCATCACCTTGTCGGTCACCCGCGGGACGCGCTCGCCGAACAGCGAGAGGCCCTTGCCACCGCCGCCCGCGAACACGTCGCGCACGGGATTCTCGGCGCAGTAGAGAATCGTCTGGGCCACCACCTCCGGCGCGTACACGGGGGGCGGGAGTTGTGGCTCGTGCTCCAGATAATTCTTCGCGTGCAGCGGGTACGGCGTGTTGATCGCGCCCGGCTTAACCAGTGTCACAGAGACGTGCGCGCCCGCCTGTTCCAACTCCATCCGCAGCGCGTCGGTGAAGCCTTTGACGGCGTGCTTCGAGGCCGAGTAAATGCCCTGAATCGGGACCGCGCGATCCGAGAGGGTGCTGCCGACGTTGATGAGCGCGCCGCCGCGCCCGCGCAAGAGGCGCGCGGCTTCGAGCGAGCCGTAGACGACGCCCCAGAAGTTGGTCTCGAAGAGTTGCCGCATGTCTTCGACCGACACTTCGGAGAGATGGCCGTAGATCGAGACGCCGGCGTTATTGACCCATGTGTCGAATCCGCCGAAGCGCTCTTTCGCCTTAGTCGAGATCCGTCGCACATCCTCTTCCTTGCCCACGTCGGCGACGACGTAGACGGCCTCGCCGCCGGCCGCGTTGATCTCTTCAGCCAGTCGCCGGATAGCGTCTTCGCTGCGCGCCGCCAAGACGAGTCGTGCGCCGCGCTTGGCCGCCTCCCGCGCCGTCACCAGCCCGATGCCGGATGATGCGCCCGTGATGACCACCGTCTGCTCGCTCAGATTTTTGAGTTGTACGCCCATGAATCCCCCTTCCAGAATGTCGTCGGCCTTCGCGGTGTGAAAGCCTCCGCCGACTTTAGGTTGAACGTGTGGGACGAACGGTAGTCGAGAAAGTACGCCCGCCTGTCGCGTTTTTGTAGGGATAGTGTTACTGCCGCGCAGACATGCGTTACTCACGCCGCCGCGCTGTGTTAAGCTACGGCGCACAAGCACACTCTCCCCGGACGCGAGCTTCGGCGAAGGGAATTTCACACGACATGAGCAGTCCAGAGCACGGCATCAGAATCGCGACCGGCAGGCGCGAGGGGGACGGACACGTGCGGCTTTCAATTCTGGCGGGCGATCTGCTGGCGCTTGCCGTCGAGGTCCACGGCGAGCGCGCCTCGACACTTCTCCTGACCCGCGAGCAGGCCGCCAAGCTGCAAGTGGCGCTCGGCGCGCTGGTCCCCCAACTGCAAGCCGAAGAGGGAGAGACGGCCGCGGCCGACTCGACCC
>JBOGOY010000620.1:0-3515 GCA_050748185.1 Pyrinomonadaceae bacterium | reverse complement strand
AGAGAGTACCGCGCGCGACTCAATCAAGCGCTCGTCGCCGGCTACGAAATCCTCAAGCGCGGGGACAGCAGTCTCGACGCGGTTGAGGCCGCCATCAAGGTGATGGAGGATTCGCCGCTCTTCAACGCCGGGAAAGGCGCGGCTTTCACGAGCGAAGGGACGAACGAACTCGACGCGGCGATCATGGACGGCAAGACGCTTAAGGCGGGCGGGGTGGCCGGTCTCAAACACGTCAGGAATCCGATCAGCCTCGCGCGACTCGTGTTGGACAAATCGCCGCATGTGTTAATGGTCGGTGACGGCGCGGAGGCGTTCGCGCGCGAGCAGGGCGTGGAACTCGTGTCGCGAGATTATTTCTACACTGACCGGCAGTGGAAATCGCTGCTCGAACGCCGAAAGCGGAACGTGCCTTTCGGCGGCGCGTTGCCGCCGACCTCCAGCGGCGTTCCGTCCGAAGAGCGCGACCCGGAGCTTCGCGGCCTGTTCTACGGGACGGTGGGCGCGGTCGCGCTCGACAGAGCGGGCAATCTCGCCGCCGGGACTTCGACCGGCGGCCGCGTCAACAAAAAGCCGGGGCGTGTCGGCGACTCGCCGATCATCGGGGCGGGGACCTACGCCAACAACGAATCGTGCGCCGTCTCGACCACCGGACTCGGCGAGTTCCATATGCGGTTGCTGACCGCGCGCGAGATCGCCGTGCTGATGACCTACAAAGGTATGTCGTTGCAGGACGCGACCGTCGAAGTGTTGCAGCGCCGGCTCGTCAAACTCGGCGGCGGCGGCGGTGCCATCGCCATCGATCGGGGTGGCAACGTGGCGCTCGAGTACACCGACAACGGTATGTATCGCGGCTACGTCAAGTCGGACGGCAAGCCGGTGATTAAAATTTATCAGGACTGAACGGGGCCGGGCGGCATTAGTCCCTTCAATCATCTATTAAGACATGAACACATCCACCGCAACGGGCACGCTGTCGCAGCGAGTGCGGGAAACTCCGGCTTCGGCGACGGTGTTGATCGCCGACATCGCCGCCGGCCTTCGGCGACAGGGGCTCGACGTCATCGACTTCTCTGCCGGGCGCGCCTCGGAACCCACGCCCGCCTACATCAGCCGCGCCGCGTCGCAGGCCATGCTTGCGGGCGACACGCACCAGACGATGGCGCAAGGCAAGCCGGATTTCCGCGCCGCGTGCGCCCGTAAGCTCGCGCGCGAGAACGGCATCAGCCTTGACCCCGACGAGAACATCATCGCGACGCTCGGGTGCAAACAAGGTCTGACGCTCGCGCTTCTCGCGACGATTAATCCGGGCGACGAAGTGATCATCGAAGACCCGTGCTTCGTCAGTTACGCTCCGACGATCCGCTTCTGCGGCGGGACGCCCGTCGCCGTCCCGCTGCGACGCGAGCATGGTTTTCGTTGGGACCGAGACGAACTCGAAGCCGCCGTCACCAAACGCACGCGCGCCGTGCTGTTCTGCTCGCCGCACAACCCCACGGGAATCGTCCACACGGCGGCAGACCTTGACGTGATTGCCGGAGTCGCCGGGCGGCACGACCTGTTCGTCATTGCCGATGAAATTTATGAGCGCGTGACGTGGGGCGGACGCCGCCACACCTCAATCTCCACGCTCACGGATCTGCGGGAGCGCGTCATCGGCCTGATGGGTTTGACGAAGAGTTTCGCGATGGGCGGCTGGCGCATCGGCTTTGCCTACGCCCCGACGCGCGTCATCGAGGCGATGGTGACGGTGCAGCAGCATTTGATGACGTGCGCCGGGGCGTTCGCGCAGACCGGCGCGGGCGTGGCGTTGCGCGACGCGCCACCGACGGAAGTCACGAGCCTCTGGGGAGATTGGGAGCGACGGTGCCGGTTCGTCACCGCCGAACTCAACCGCATCCCGGGCGTCTCGTGTGAGATGCCTGAAGGCGGTTTTTATGCGTGGATCGATGTCAGTGGTATCGGCGAGAAATCCGAGGCGTTGGCGGAAAGGCTGCTGCGCGAACATCACGTCGCCCTTGTGCCGGGGACGGCGTTCGGCGCGCACGGCGAAGGCTTTTTGCGGATGACCTGCGTTAAGTCTTGGGACGATCTGCACGCCGGACTCGAACGGCTCAAGCAAGGCTTGAAGTCAAATTGATTTTGGTGAAGGGCGGGAGAGGCGACAAGGATGCCAAATTTGAAATCGCAAAGTTGAGATTCCCGCGCGCAATGCGTGCGTCCTCGGTACCTTTGCGATGAACCGCACTCCGCGCCGCACGCAACTGGACACCGCCCATAAATTTGCCCGACGCCGTTTCTGGCATGAGCATCAAGCAGAGCATCGCCGAAAATCCGACCAGAGTAAGTGCGCTTGCCCCGGCGCGGCCGACCGTCTGGCGGCGTTACCGTCGCCTCTCGCCGGGAGTGAAGATCCTCATCTTCATGGCGCTGGGCGTCGCGGCGGGCGTCGTCTTCGGCGAGCGGGCGCGCATCGTCCAACCCGCCGGCGATCTCTTCATCAGGCTGTTGATGATGGCGTCGCTGCCACTCGTCTTCTTCAACCTGCTGGCCGGCCTGACGACGATGACCGAACTACGCACGCTCGGCCGTGTCGGCGGCAAGATCATGCTCTTTTACGCATTCACCGGCGTTGCCGCAATGACGTTCGGCATCTTCATCATGCGACTGGTCCGGCCCGGCGTCGGGATGGGGTTGACCGGCGAGGTGAAAGACACCTACGGGCAAGTGCCGCGCTTGAGCGACGTGCTGCTCAACCTCGTGCCCGAAAACGTCTTCGCGGCATTCAGCGCGGGACAGGTGACGCAGGTCGTCGTCTTCGCGATCTTCCTCGGCGTCGCCACGCTGCTGCTCGCGGAAGAACAGCGCGCGCCCTTGCGGCGCGGTTTCAACCTCCTTGCCGAACTGCTGCGGAAGCTCGTCGTGATGTTGTTGTCTTTGGCCCCGCTCGGCATCGGCGCGCTCGCGGCGGGCACCGTCGGACAGCACGGCGCGAAAATCTTCGGGCCGCTGGTGCTCTTTCTCGTCGGCGTGTGGAGCGGCCACGTCGCCGTGTTCTTGTTGTATATGCTGCTGCTCTACGTCTTCGCGCGTCGCGCGCCGCTGCGATTTTTGAAGCAAACCGGCCCGCTTTACGCGACGGCGGCGGCGACATGCAGCAGCCTCGCCAGCCTCGTCGTCGCGCTTGACCTCTCCGAGAAGGCGCTGCGGATTCCGCGCTACATCTACTCATTCACCTTGCCGCTCGGCGCACAGATCAACAAAGACGGAACCGCCGTCATGCTCGTCGGGGTGTTGTTCTTCACGGCGCAGGCGGCCGGCGTCGAATTCGCCCCCGCGTCTTACCTCACCATCGTGCTGATGGGGTTAATCCTGACGGCGGGCTCCGCCGGAATTCCCGGCGGCGGCTTCGTCATCGCGCTCGTCTTCGTCAAGGCGTTTGATTTGCCGCTGGAGATCGCGGTCATCGTCGGCGGCGTCTACCGCCTGATCGATGTCGGCAACACCGTCATCAACAC
>JBOGOY010000619.1:0-3515 GCA_050748185.1 Pyrinomonadaceae bacterium | reverse complement strand
TATGCCGCGGATGAAGCGGCAGAGATCGAAGCCGGAAACGTCCGGGAGGCGTGAGTCGACGACGTAGAGATCGAAACCGACCTCCCGCATGAGCGCGAACGCCTGATCCGCGCTGGCGGCCATTCGCACCCCGAAGCCTTTTCTCTCGAAGAACATGGCTAGCAGGGTGCAGGTGTCGAAATCGTCGTCGATGAAAAGAATGCGTGGTTTATGAGACAACATGACGGAACACTTCCGGGAAAAGATGGTTGAGGAGAGGCGTGAAAATACACCGTTCCGGGTTGAGGTACAATACGCTTCGGTTACAATTCGGTGGCATTTTAATAGCGCCGCGAAGGTGAAAGGCGGCGAAACTTCGAGTTTCAAAGGAGTGATAGCGGCTGGGGGTTGAGTGATGCGAGTCGGGCTGACTTAAAGCGGACGGGACATGAGCGACTAATTTTTCATCCGCCGTTCCCGGTTTTGCACATCAGACTTGACTGTGCGAGAATCCCCCCCGCGCGCCTGTAGCTCAGTGGATAGAGCACCTGCCTCCGGAGCAGGGGGCCGCACGTTCGAGTCGTGCCAGGCGCATTTACCTCTTCACTTTTTCGGCCCACCTGACGCAGCCAAGTCTGTCGCCCGTTCCGCCACGCTCCCCTTCACTTTTTTGCTTTGACAAAAGTTCGACTCGGATAGTTTTCCGCCGCCCGGCTGCCGTCAGGCTGCCGTTTTCAGTAGCATTGAGAGCATGTCGAATAAACGCGCCTGTACAACCTTCGCGTCTGCCATGGCCTTACTGGCTGTGTACCTCTGGTTCTTCGTCCCCGGCGTGAAAGCCGATCCCGAACCGCGCGAAGCGAAACCGATCCCGGCCGGCGAGGTCGTCGTGATTTTGAGCGAGCAGACGTTCAACGCGCTGTCCGAGGCCGTCTTCGCGCTCGAACGCCCGCTTGCCTATCCGCTCAAGCGGAACAGCGGCGAGCGGGCCGACTGCGCGAGCGAACTCGTGCCCGTGCGCGAGGCGGAGGGAGTGAAAACCGCGTTGCGCCTGCGCGATGGGCAGATCAGCGCGTCGCTCGCCTTTCGCGGCTCTTACGCCGCTCCGCTGCTGGGCTGCCTCAATTTCCGCGGCTGGGCCGATACCACGCTCGCCCTCAGTTTCGACCGCGAACGGCAGGCGCTGCTGGCGCGCGTCGCCGTCAAAAACGTCCAATTGAAGAATGTGCCATCGGTCTTGAGCGACGGCGTCACGCGACTGGTGCAGGACACGATCGACGCGCGCCTGAACCCGATCCAAATCCTGCGCGCCGAACAACTCTCGGCGCGCCTGCCGCTCCAGAAGGCGGGCGGACCAACCACCGCCCTGCGGCTGCGCGCCAGAGACGTGCGCCACGAGATCACGCAAGGGGAATTGCGCCTGCGAATCGCTTACGAGTTGGTGCTGGAGGATTGATAAAGGGATGAACGAGCCGCCACAGACAATTACTCTGTATCGCCCTGTCGGGAGCAAAGAACTGCAACTCATCGCCGAGAGCGGTTACGCCGCTTTCCCGCCGCGCCTGCCTGAGCAGCCGATCTTCTACCCGGTGCTCAACGAAGGGTACGCCGCGCAGATCGCCCGCGACTGGAACACCAAATACAACGCAGACGGGCGCGGGTACGTGACCCGCTTCCGGGTGCGTGCGGAGTTTCTAAAAAGGTACGAAATGCAAACGGTCGGAGGGGTAGAGCATCAGGAGCTTTGGATCCCGGCCGAAGAATTGCCACGGTTGAACCAGAATATTGTGGGCCGGATCGAAGTGATCGCGGAGTTTCAGCGGGCGGACAAAGTAGGAAGGGGCACGACCACCGGATCGGCGGGTACGTGAGTGCCGACTTCGGCGCTGCCGACGCGGTAGGTGCGAATCACTTTGAGCGGGGGCGCGTAGATGTGGACCGTCACTAAATCGCGCCCGCCGCCTTCGGAGTTGCCGAGGCGGTGAACGTCGGGCACGTCAGTGCCGGTGATTTCGCCGCGCACGCGCCTGCTCTTCGTCTGCGGGTGGACCACTCCTTCGGGCGCGAACGAAAAAGTCTCTTCTTCGAGTTCGCCTTCGCAGACGCGGATCGCGCCGAGCGACCCGTTATGATCGTGGATGGCGGTGCGCTGACCGGGCCGCCAACAGAGCACCAGCATTTCGGCCAGTTCGCCCCGGCAGACGCGGTGGCGCACGTAGGTTCCGGCCCTGAAACTGAGGAAGGGGGCCAGTTCGCCCGGCGTGAAATCCAGCCCGCGCAGCCAGCGGTCGAGTTGCTGCTGCGTCGGCAGGCGCGGCAGATTCAGAAGTTTATGCGCGAGCGCCGTGAGTGAGAGTTGGTTGACAGAGTTACTATCGGCGGCGAACTGGCGCAGAGAGTCGCGTAAGACGTTGGTTGACATGGCTATTGCTCTTCCGGGTTTGAGAATCAGGTCGGGGCAAAATGTCTGCCGGCAGGCAAGTCGGTTTTACGCCGGTTTGGATGGCGAGTCAACAGAAAACCGGCCCGCGCATCAGCCCGCGCCGTGCAAAGACAAAGCGGCTGGCCGGCGTCCGCGGTTTGGTATTATGAGCCTGTGACGACTTCGCCATTCGAGGCAGACTTGTCGAAGGCAGGTCCAGACCGGCCGCGCGATGTCGCCATCCCCGCGGCCGCGCGCCGGATTCTGCTCGTCGGCGCGCCCGGTGGCGGCAAGACAACGCTGGCGCGCCGGCTGTCCGCGCGCCTCGGCGTGCCGTGGTTCGAACTCGACGCGGTCATCTACGAGGGAGGCGCGGGGACCAAGCGGCCATTCGCCGAGCGGCTGCGCCTCGCGCGTGAGATCGCGTCGCGGCCGGGCTGGGTGGCCGAGGGGAACTACCTGTGGTGGGCCGAAGAGCTATACCGCGCCGCGGAACTCGTCGTCTGGTTGGACCTGCCGTGGCACGTCGCGCTCGGGCGGATGATCACCCGGCACTTGACAGAGAGCGTTAAGGGGACCAATCGCCACCCCGGCCTGCAAAAGCTCGCACGCTTCATCTGGCCGTACCGGAAATATTATTTCAGCCGGGAGCCCGATGCGCCCGAGGGGCCGCAGGACGACCGTGCCGGGAACCGCGCCGCCACTGCTTTGTTTTTACACACTTACGCCGACAAGTTAGTTCGCTGCCGCAATCAGCGCGACATCGAGGAACTGTCGAAGAATTTGATGGCGTAGGCTACTTGTCGAGAGGCTGGTTTGCTCAGTTACAGATGATGAAACGTCTGGGGATGTTGAGCGCTTCTGCTGTCGTCGGGTTAACCCTTGTCGTAGGCTCGTGGCAAGGGTGGCTGCCTTACAGCCTAACCGAAGCGCTCGGCTTTGTGACTGGGGCAGTGTGCGTCTATCTGGTCGTCAGGCAGAACATCTATAACTTCCCCGTCGGCATTGCCAACAACGCCTGCTTCGTCGTGCTCTTCGTGCAGGCGCGTTTGTACGGCGACGCGGGCCTACAAGTCGTTTACGTCTTCCTCGGGGTCCACGGCTGGTATTCGTG
>JBOGOY010000618.1:0-3516 GCA_050748185.1 Pyrinomonadaceae bacterium | reverse complement strand
CAGCTCACATCTGGACGAAGGCATTACCGAGATTCGCAAAATGCTCTACGCCCTCGCTACAAAACTGAAGGTGACGGCCTGAGAACATCTGAAAACTGAAAACCGAAAACTGAAAACTGTCCGAGGAGATCAATGTCCAACATCCCAGAGAATCTGCACTACAGCAAAGATCACGAGTGGATCAAAGTTGACGGCGAGGGCGTCGGCACGGTCGGCATCACCGATCACGCGCAGCACGCGCTCGGCGACGTGGTGTACGTCGAACTGCCGAAGGCAGGCGAGAAGTTCGAGGCTCACGAGTCGTTCGGCTCGGTCGAGTCGGTCAAGGCCGTCTCGGAGCTTTACATGCCGGTGGCGGGCGAGGTCGTCGAAGTGAACGAAACTTTGCAGGACGAGCCCGAGAAGGTCAACAACGATCCTTACGGTGAGGCGTGGATGGTGCGCCTGCGTCTGAAGGACAAGGGCGAGGTTGACAAGCTGATGACCGCCGCCGAGTACGAAGACTACACCAAAGCGGAAACGGAGTAAGCGAGAGGTGCGTTACATTCCGAACTCGCCGGACGAGCGCGCAGAGATGCTGCGCGCCGTCGGCCTCAAGACACCCGCGGAACTGTTCAGCTCGATTCCGGCTGACATCCTTCTCAAAGATGAACTTGACCTGCCCGGCGCGCTCTCCGAGATGGAACTGATCGCGCGCTTCGAGGACGTGGCCGCGCGTAACACGGCAGCCCGGCGGCCCAGTTTCCTCGGCGCGGGCGCTTACGCTCATTACTCGCCGACGATCGTCGATGCGCTGATCCAGCGCTCAGAGTTCTTCACGGCCTACACGCCCTACCAGCCAGAGGTCTCGCAGGGGACTCTGCAAGCCATCTTCGAGTTTCAGACGATGGTCTGCCAGTTGACCGGCATGGAGGTGGCGAACGCCTCGATGTATGACGGCTCGACCTCGGTCGCCGAGGCGGTGCTGATGGCCGAGCGCGTCACGCGGCGCAGCAAAGTGGTCGTCTCTCAGGCGCTGCACCCCGAATATCTCGCGGTGACGAAAACTTATGTCAGTCACGCCGGCATCGAATTGCACCGGACGGGCCTCGACGAAGCATCGGGACTGACGACGCTTCAGGACCAGTCCGCGATTGATGATCAGACGGCGGCCATCGTGGTCCAGTCACCCAACTTTTTCGGCTGCGTGGAAGACTTGCAACATTGGGCCGACGTGGCGCACAAGGCAGGAGCGCTGCTCGTCGTCGCTGTCGCCGAGAGCGCGTCGTTCGGGCTCTTGAAATCGCCGGGCGCGTGCGGCGCGGACATCGTGGTCGCCGAAGGCCAGTCGCTCGGCGTGCCGCTCGGCTACGGCGGCCCTTACCTCGGGCTGTTCGCGACGCGCGAAAAATACGCGCGGCAGATGCCGGGCCGACTCGTCGGCGTCGCCAACGACAAAGAGGGCCGGCGCGGCTTTGTGCTGACGCTCGCCACGCGCGAGCAACACATCCGCCGCGAGAAAGCCACCTCGAACATCTGCACCAACGAAGGCTTGATCGCGCTGATTGCGACAATTTACCTGACCACGATGGGCAAGCGAGGTTTGCAGGAAGTGGCGACGCAGTGCGCGCAGAAGGCCGCCTTCACCGCGCGCCGCATCGCGGAGATCGAAGGCTTCTCACTCGCGCACCCGCAGATGCCGCGCTTCAACGAGTTCGTCGTCCACGCGCCCGCGAACGCAGAGGAGTTGCTGCGCCGCTTGGCCTCCGAGCGCAACATCACCGGCGGCCTCGCTCTCTCGCGTTACTTCCCCGAACGCCCAAACGATTTCCTCGTCTGCGTTACCGAGATGAACACGCGCGCCGAGATCGATTCGCTCGTTGAGGGGCTTCAATCACTCGGTTCAAAGTTCAAGGTTTAAAGTTCAAAGTCAGACGGACTTTTAAACTTGAACCTTAAACCTTGAACTTTAAACCTTGAACTTTGAACATGAATCAAAGAGTCACGCCGCACCTGACCATCAACGAACCGCTCGTCTTCGAGCGCTCGATGCCGGGCCGACAAGGATACCGCTTGCCGCGGCTCGACGTTGACGAGACGCCGATTGACGAGTTGCTGCCCGCCGCCTTGCGCCGCGAAGACGACCTTGAGGGGATGCCGGAGTTAAGTGAACCGGACGTGGTGCGCCACTTCACGCGCATCTCGACGTGGAACTACAACATCGATCTCGGGATGTACCCGCTCGGCTCGTGCACGATGAAGTACAACTCGCGTCTGAACGAGCGCGTGGCGCGCATCGCGGGCTTTGGGAACCTGCACCCGCTCGCGCCCGAGACGGACGCGCAGGGCGCGCTGCAAGTGATTTACGAGTTACAACAGCACCTCTCCGAGATTACGGGACTCGCGGGCATCTCTTTGCAACCGGCGGCGGGCGCGCACGGCGAGATGACCGGCGTGATGCTGATTCGCGCCTTCTTAGACGCGCGCGACGGCGTCGGCGAAAACGACGCGCCGCGCCGCCACCTGATGCTCATCCCCGACTCGGCCCACGGGACCAATCCGGCTTCGGCCGCGCTCTCCGGCTTCGACGTGCGGACGGTGCGCTCGACGCCCGAAGGCCAGACCGATCTCGCGCACCTGCGTGAACTCTGCGCGACGGGCGACGTGGCAGGCCTGATGCTGACCAACCCGAACACGGTCGGACTGTTCGAGCGCGACATCCGCGAGATTTGCCGCATCGTCCACGAGGCGGGCGGGCTGGTTTACATGGACGGCGCAAACATGAACGCGCTGGTCGGCGTGGCGCGCCCCGGCGACATGGGCGTGGATGTCATTCACCTCAACCTGCACAAGACCTTCTCGACGCCGCACGGCGGTGGTGGCCCCGGCTCTGGTCCCTGCTGCTGCTCGAAAGAACTAGAGCCGTACCTGCCCGTGCCGCGCGTCGTCAAAGACGGGGACCAGTTCCGCCTCGCCGACGACTTTCCGCGGACCATCGGCCGTGTCAAAGCCTTCTACGGCAACTTCGGGATGTTCACACGTGCCCTCTCCTACATCCTGACGCACGGCCCCGACGGCTTGCGCGAGGCGACCGAAGCGGCGGTCTTGAACGCCCGCTATATCTCACACGCTTTAACTTCCGACTTCGACCGCCCGTTCGACGCTCCGCCGATGCACGAAGTCGTCTTCACCGACAAGCGCCAGACGCGCAAAGGGGTCCACACGCTCGACATCGCCAAGCGCCTGATCGATTACGGCTTTCACCCGATGACGATCTACTTCCCCCTGATCGTGCAGGGCGCGATGCTCGTCGAGCCGACTGAATCGGTCGGCCGCCAAGAGATTCAGCAGTTCATCGACGCGATGCGCTCGATCGCGCGCGAGGCGCTAGAAGATCCCGAACTCGTGCTCAACGCACCGCACACCACGCGCATCGGACGCCTCGATGAGGCCGCGGCCGCGCGCAAGCCGGTGCTACGCTGGAAGCCCGAAGCCAAGACAACAACGGCCTGAAACCGCCATCCTAACTTACGATAG
>JBOGOY010000617.1:0-3520 GCA_050748185.1 Pyrinomonadaceae bacterium | reverse complement strand
AATTGAAACTCTTCGCTGAGAGTCACGTCGATCCGTTCGGGCCGCAACAACTCGAAGAGTTTGGTCTGGTCTTCGAGATTCGGGCAGGCCGGGTAGCCGAAGCTGAAGCGCGAGCCCTGATAGCCCTGATGGAAAAGCTTCGTCACCTCGGGCGCGTCTCTGCCGGCGATTCCTAATTCCTCGCGGACGCGCTGGTGCCAGAGTTCGGCGAGCGCCTCGGCCGATTCGACGCTCAGACCGTGGAAATAGAGGTAGTCGGTGTAGTTGTCCGCTTTAAACAGTTCGTTGGCGTACTCGCTGGCGCGCCGCCCGACGGTGACGAGGTGGAAGGCCGCCACGTCCACGCGCCCCGACTCTTTGGGTGCGAAGAAGTCCGCGAGGCACAGACGCTTGCCCGCCGGCTGGCGCGGGAAGGTGAAGCGCATCCGCTCGGTGCGTTCGTCTTCTTCGTAGATGACGAGATCGTTCCCTGCGGCATTGCAGGGGAAGTAGCCGTAAACGACGCGCGGCACGAGCAGCCCCTCGCGCTTCGAGCGCGCTTTCAACTCGTCATAAACCGGGCGGACTTTGCCGGCGACGAGCGCGCGGTATTCTTCAACTGACTTGCGCCCCTGCTTGAATTGCCATTGCCCTTTGAACAGCGCGGTCTCATTGACGAAGGCAAAGACCTCATCTAACGGAACCTCTTCGACGACACACGAGCCGTAGAAAGGCGCGCGGGGGATGGGAGCGTCCGGGCGCACATCGGAGCGGCGTGTGTGTGTGGTGTCGCCGGCGACGCGGGTGGCGCGAGGTTTGGCCGGCTTGCGGATGCCGAGTTTGGCTTCCTCGCCGACTAAATCTTCCGCGTCCTCGACCTCGCCCGCTCCATTCGCTTGCTCGACGATCTGACGCTGCTCCGCGGCGTCGCCGGCCACGTCACCGTTGCGCTTGGCGGCGAGCCGATTCATCGTGTACAGGCCGTCAAAGGCGTCTTTCGCGTAGAAGAGTTTGCCCTTGTAGATCGACTTTAAGTCTTCTTCAACGTAACGCCGCGTGAGGGCCGCGCCGCCGAGGACGACGGGCACGCTGATGCCTCGCTCGTTCAGGATGTCGAGGTTGTCTTTCATAATCAGCGTGGACTTGACCAGCAGCCCGCTCATGCCGATGGCGTCCGCGCCGTGCTCCGCATAGGCGTCGAGGATGCTCTCGACCGGTTGCTTGATCCCGAGGTTGATGACGCGATAGCCGTTGTTCGTGAGAATGATGTCCACGAGGTTCTTGCCGATGTCGTGAACGTCGCCCTTGACGGTCGCCAGCACCATCGTCCCCTTCGCCGTCGCGCCGCCTTTCTTCTCCATGAACGGTTCGAGGAAGCGTACCGCCGTCTTCATCACTTCGGCCGATTGCAACACGAAAGGCAACTGCATCTGCCCGCTGCCGAACAGATCGCCGACGACTTTCATGCCGTCCAACAAGACGTTGTTGATGATGTCGAGCGCGGAATACTTTTCGAGCGCGAGTTTCAGATTGTCTTCCAGCCCGATCTTCTCGCCGTCGATGATGTGTCGCTTCAGCTTCTCTTCGACCGGCAGGTTCGCGTCATCTGACTTGACGCGCTTAGTCGTCTGGCCTTCGAAAAGCATGGTGAACTCGCCGAGCGGATCGTAAGTGCAAACGTCGCCTTCAAATTTGCGCTCGTCGTAAATCAACTGCCGCGCGACTTCTCTTTCGTGCTCGTCGATACGATTGAGCGGGACGATCTTACTCGCGTTGACGATGGCCGCGTCGAGGCCGGCTTCGCGGGCTTCGTGCAGGAAGACGGAGTTTAAGGCGACGCGCGCCGCCGGGTTGAGGCCGAACGAAACGTTCGAGACGCCGAGGATGGTGAAGCAACCGGGCAGTTCACGCTTGATGCGGCGGATCGATTCGATCGTCTCGGCGGCGTTGCGGCGGTCCTCTTCAATGCCGGTCGAAACGGGCAACGCCAGCGGATCGAAGAAGAGGTCTTCGGCCGGGAAGCCCAGTTCACCGGTCGCCTGCTCGTAAGCGCGCTTCGCGATCTGGAGTTTGCCCTCGGCGGTGCGCGCCATCCCTTGCTCGTCGATCGTGCCGACGACGACGCTCGCGCCATATTCTTTCGCCAGCCCGAGCACTTTCTTGAAGCGCGGCTCGCCATCCTCGTAATTGGTCGAGTTGAGAATGCACTTGCCGCCCGCGTGTTGGAGTCCGGCCTCCATCTTCTCCCACTCGGTCGAGTCGAACATCAGCGGGATGCGAACCTGCGTGACGAGGCGCGACGCCAGCGCGTGCATGTCGCGCACGCCGTCGCGGCCGACGAAGTCCACGTTCACGTCGAGCACGTGCGCGCCCTCGCGCTCCTGCTCGCGGGCGAGCGACACTAACCCGTCCCAGTCCTCCGCGTTCAGCAGGTCTCTCATCTTCTTCGAGCCCGAGGCGTTGACGCGCTCGCCGACGATGAGAAAAGAATTCTGCTGCACGTAGGGCTGCTGGCTGTAGATCGAAGACGCGGCGGGCGTCAGTGTTACGTCGCGCCGCTTCGGCGTCACGTGCTGCATCGCCTCGACGACCGCCTTGAGGTGCGCGGGCGTGGTACCACAACAGCCACCGACCACGTTGACGCCGAAGTCTCTGGCGAAGTGAATGATCTGCTCGGTGAAGGATTCCGGCGTCTCGCCGTAGTGCTGTTTGTTGTCTTTAACTTCGGGCAGACCGGCGTTCGGCAGCACGGAGACCGGGACGGGCGAGTTCTCGCAGAGATACCGGATGCTCTCGCTCATGTGCTTGGGGCCGGTGCCGCAGTTCATCCCGATCACATCTGCGGGGAACGGCGTGAGCGCGGTCAGGGCCGCGGCGATCTCTGTGCCGTTGAGCATCGTACCGAAGACTTCGATCGTCACCTGCGCGATAACGGGCACGCGCCGCCCCGTCTGTCTGAAATGATCGAAGATCGCGCCGAGCGCCGACTTGGTCTGAAGCAGGTCTTGGCAGGTTTCGACGATAAAGAGGTCCACGCCGCCGTCCAGCAGGCCGCGCACCTGTTCGGCGTAAGCGGTTTTGAGTTCGCCGAAAGTGATGTGACCGAGCGTCGGCAGTTTGGTGCCCGGCCCGATCGAGCCGGCCACCCAACGCGGGCGGGCTGTGGTGGAAAAGTCCGAGGCGACACGCTTCGCCAGTTGCGCGGCCTTGAGGTTCAACTCGTAAGCCATCTCCGCGATGCCGTATTCGGCGAGCACGACCGGCGTCGCGCCGAACGAGTTGGTCTCGACCACGTCGCAGCCGACTTCGAGGAACCCGGCGTGGACTCGCTCGATGGCGTCGGGCTTGGTGACGAGCAGGTATTCGGGGCAGCCCTCGAACTGCGGGCCGCCGAAGTCGTCCACCGTCAGATTCTGCGTCTGGAGGTTGGTCCCCATCGCGCCGTCGAAAACGACGATGCGCTCTTTCAGCGTCTGCAAAAAATCGTTCATATATTTAACCGTCAGCTATCAGCGGTCAGCCTTCAGCAAAAGCTATCTGC
>JBOGOY010000616.1:0-3524 GCA_050748185.1 Pyrinomonadaceae bacterium | reverse complement strand
GCCCCATGACAAGGCCGCGCACCTTTTATCGAAAGCCAGTCGGGAGTAACTATTCTGTGCCCACGTTAAATGAGCCGGGATCGAGTTTTTGGTTGTAAGAGAACTGCGATAATTTGAATTCCCACTGAGCTTGAAACGTGCCGCCCCGTGTATCCAACTCAAGTTTGAGCATGTAGGTGCGGGGCATGGTTAAACCGCTTTCCTTTTTGAAATCGGAAAAGTCTTCCACCATGCTGTAGCGAGACTCTCTCTGCCTCGCGGAAAGTTCCGGGTTGCCGCCCAACTGGGCGGAGATAATGCGTACATATTCCGTGCGCAGGTGCTGGAAAGTCTCCGCATCGAAAAAGAGACTGATCCGCACATCGGAGCCGCCACGCGGAGTATATCTAAGCTCGTGCGCCGGCTTGTCGCCGATCTTTTTCGTCCCGCCGTACTCAAGCTTCGGTCTCTTCTCTGTGAGGTGGAATAGCGGCCATGCTTCCGACAGCACCCCGCCGAGTAACCCCTGCTTCATGATTGCCGTGTGCGTGAGCAGAAACTCGCTGAGATTCGAGCGCAATCCGGGCCGTATGTACCCGGCTGTCATGTCGTTGCCGTCAAACGCGAACCTCTCTTGAGGGTAGCCCGTGTTGTCAAAGGCCATGCCCACCAGATGCTTGTTACCTTCGGAAGCCATCACGACTCGCCCGGCGGCCTGCCCTATGGCCGGTGAGCGGAAGGTGACGTTGACGGCGCCTTGGATGATGCGGGTCTTAACTGTTTGACGAGTCGCCTCTGCGCCGACCGCTTCAAGGTGTTTGGCTATCACGTCTTCGGGTCGCAACTTTTCTTCCGGAAGAGCGGCGGCGGCCTGTGAGCAGACAACCGCCAAAACGAGTAGCGAGGCGATTACAGCCCTGTTGGACGCGCGGGTGCAATTGTTTGTCATCGAAATTCTCCTCGTGTGATTGACCGAAGACCCTCCTTAACCCGATAAAGGTGGAAACAGTACCAGTCCGTTCCCGTGAAACGAAGACCTCTTCACCGCCGCCGTGAGCGAACTGAAGAAAAGTTTGAGGCGATGGGATAACCGGTTTTGATGAGCTACCGGTTGTGTCGTAGGCACTGACGAAAAGTGAACTGCTCTTCACTTGCTACTCCAAAGAATTGTAATGCCGGGCGCAGGGCGGAGCAAGTTCGAGCTTGGCTGTCGCAAGATGTGGTCAAATGACTGATACTCCTGTACTGACTTAACTTCAGCGCCCGCTCATGCCCTGACGCGCCTGCAGGATGTCTGAGAGTTTACGAGTTCAAGGTACCTGCCACGTAAAGACTCCGATTTGAATGTCAGCCTCTTTTTCGAGGCCGAGACGCGGGTTGAACGAGACCACGTCGTAGCGGCAGATTCAGGAATTGCCGTTCAACGATCTCAACCCGCTCAACCTAATACCTGACAAGCAAGCGCTTATTTCAACCACGCGACCAATACGCCATTAAGGTCCAGCGCACGTCTCTCCACAACAAGACGCGCGACGGCATTAGTGCGAAAAAGCCGCCCGCGCGTGCTCGGCCCTCTGCTGCCTAAGCCGGGCTCGCGGGCGTTAAAACCTCAACGGAGTAGGGGAAGGATGTTGGCCGCTTACCCACGTTAGTGCGCGCTAGAAGAAGTAGCGCGGGCCGAAGTGGCAGGTGCGAACGGCGACACTGGTCCGCCCGATGTTAAGGAAGTGAGACGATGAAGTAACGACTTTGTTCGTAAACTCGTACACGTTGTCGATGTGGTTCTGCCGGAAGTTTGCGTTGCCGAGGTTGAATCCCGAAGCGCCGCCGATGCCGAACGAAACCCAAGGTTCTCAGGGAAACTGATTTTGCGGCGGCTGTAGATGACGTGCACTTAGTTAATCGGGTTCGACGTAAGTGTGTAAACTTCATCGATGGTGAACGATTGATTCCGGCTGTTCGAGCCGGCCTCATGGCCCTCCTAATTCGCCGGAGAGCCGGGATCAGTAAAGTACCGTGGGGGATATGGATTCCAAAAAAATAAATCTAAATCCAAAAAATTGGAAAACGAACATCTGTCGTCTTACTATTTTGAGTATTTCAGGCTGAAAAACCTCCTTTCAGTCCTTACCTTTTGGGGAATAACACTTGCCTGTTTAACTCACGCACGTTACGTAGGTAATACCGCTTCGCCTCGACTGAGAAGAATCACCCAAGATTCTGCTTCTTCCTTTCCTGTCACTTCTACAAGCTAGGGCAGTCCACCCGATCGGAGGCGGGCTGCGGATTTCGGAAAGAAATACCGGACGGTAGTTCCCAACTACCCTATCTTTTTGTGAGGAGACCCACCATGAGAAGACTGCTATGCAAGGGGGCAACTATGCTCGCCCTGATGGCGACGCTGTGCCTGATCGCTTCGGGACAGGTCAGTTCCACCGGCTCGCTCGCCGGTACGGTCACTGATCCTTCCGGCGCTGTCCTCGCAGGCGCGAACGTCGTGGTTAAAAACACCGCCACCAACAGCGAAACGACGACGACCACCGCCGAGAACGGGACTTTCAATGTGCCGGCACTAGGAACCGGCATTTATACCGTGGCGATTACGTCGCAAGGGTTCAAGCAGGCTGTCATCACGGATGTCAAAATCGACGTCGGCGCGCCGTCGAGCATTAACGTCGCAATGGAGGTCGGTCAGGTCGGCGAGTCTGTGACGATCGTCGGCGCCGGTGGCGAGTTGCTCCAGACGCAGTCGGCCACCGTAAGTACTACCATCACGGGCCGGCAGATCACCGATCTTCCTTACGCCTCGCGCAACGCGCTGGACGTCGTATTACTGCTGCCGGGAGCCAGCACCCCCGGTCGTCCGCGCACCTCCTCGGTTAATGGCCTGCCTAAAGGCTCGCTCAACATCACGTTGGATGGCATCAACGTGCAGGACAATTTGCTGAAGTCGAGCGACGGATTCTTCACCTACATTCAGCCGAAGACCGACGCCGTCGAGGAAGTGACGCTTTCCACCGCCAACCCCGGGGCCGAGAGCGCCGGTGAAGGAGCCGTCCAGATTAAGTTCGCGACGCGCAGTGGCACCAGCGATTTCCACGGCAGCGCTTACATTTATCACCGAAATCCGGCGTTCAATGCCAACTACTATTTCAACAACCGTGACCTGCCGGCAGACCCGGTCGATGGCAAAGCGCCGCGCACGCGCGTTCTGCTGACCCAGCCCGGCGGCCGCGTCGGCGGGCCGATCTTTATTCCGGGATTGTTCAACGAGGGACGCGATCGAGCTTTCTTCTTCGTCAATTACGAGGAATACCGCCTGCCCGAACGCACCCTCCGGCAACCTACGATTGTCAGCCCGCTGGCGCAGTCGGGCGTCTTCCAGTACGCCGCCGCCAGTGGTGCTATCCAGCAGGTGAATTTGCTCGCGCTGGCGGCCGCCACCAATTGCGGCACTACCGCCGCTCCGGTGGCTTGCACTTCGACGATTGATCCGACCGTCGGGGCTTTGTTGGGTCAAATTCGCAGCTCCACCAGCCAAGGGG
>JBOGOY010000615.1:0-3528 GCA_050748185.1 Pyrinomonadaceae bacterium | reverse complement strand
CAAAGACATCGGCTGGAATCCCACTCACATCTATCTCAAAGTTAATCCTGATGACCCGGAAGTTGACGGGAAAGGGATTCGGCTACGAATGACAGTCGGCAACTAAATACTTCGCTGACTAACGCTTCCTACCGTCCACGACCTACTGACATAACCAAATCATAAATTCGGCGGCGACTGCTGCTCGGCGGCCTGAATCCGCAACTGCTCGATGATCGACTGGATGGCGGGGGCGAGCTTGCCGTCGGGGGCGAGCTGTAAATATTTCTCGTAGGCGGCGACGGCCTCTTTGTACCTTTGGAGTTGTTCGTAGGATTCGCCGAGCAGTTGGTAGAGGACGGGCTCGGTGTCTGAAAGTTGATTGATGGCCTGTTGAAAGGCCGCGGCGGCGGCTTCGTAATCGCCGCGTTCTTTGTGGGCGATGCCGATGCCGGTGTGGGCTTCGGGTTGGAATCCTCGCGCCTCGCGCAGGGCGCGGCGGTAAGAGGTGATGGCTTCTTCAAAGTTTTCGCGAGAGCGCATGACGCGGCCTTCGACCGCGGAGGCTTCGGGGTACGTCGGCCGGTCTGCCCGCGCCGCGTCGATCTGCGCGAGCGCGCCTTCGGTGTCATTCAGATCGAGCAGGATGCGTGCGAGGCCGACGTGCGCCGCGGGGAAGCGCGGACGCAATTTCAACGCGCGTTCGTAGAGCACCACTGACCGGCGTCGGTTCTCGTCGCCGCCCTTCTCGCGCAGTTCTTCCGCCTGCTGGAAACTTAGCTCGGCCTCGTCGGTGGCAGGCTTGAGTTTTACTTCGACCCGGCCGCGCTGCGCGGGCAACAGCGCGAGCGTCCGTTCAGCGAAACCTTTGGCGCGGACGCGCAGCGAGCGGCGGCCGGCCGAAACATTCTTCAACTCAAATTGGCCCGAGGCGTCGGCCGTGCCGCGCCGGACCTCGTCGAGCCAGACGACGGCGTTCGGCTCGGTGGCGACGGTGACGGACGTGGCAGACTTCGCGGGCGCGTTGGACGAAGGCGCAGCGGTTACAGGGCGCGCGCGTTTACGCTGCGCGTGGGCCGCCGCCGGCGCGAGCAGCGTGAGAGACAAGCCGATGACGGCCGCGAACGCGAGGGCCAAAGGCGAAAGGGCAAAGAGGGTCAAAGGCGAAGGGGCGAAAGGGGGAACAGGGGAAGTCGCAAACTCCTTTTCGCCCTTTCGCCCTTTCCCCATTTCCCCGCTTCCCTCTTTCCCCATTTCGCCGCTTGAGATAACGCTCATCACTCACCTCCTTAAAAGTGACGGGTGACAAGTGACAAGTAACAAGAGAAGGAAATGAACAGTGACGAGTGACAAGTGACAGGAGAGAGACTGTTCTTGCTTGTCATCTGTCACTCATCACTCGTCACTCTTTCGACCTGTCACCTGTCACTGTTCACCTGTCACTTCTGAGTCACCTCTCCTGTTCGTCTTCATCGTCCGGTGTGACGCGGCGCGGACGGACGCCGTTGTTCGGCGTGGGCGACCGAGGGTTGTGCGCGTTCTGGCTGGCGGCGTCAAGCGTCGTGCGGCGAGCGCCGACCTCGGGGCGGAAGCGGCCTTGCTCGTCGTAGAGGCGCTTGTACTGAAGCGTGTTGCGGACGACTCCCTGCACGTAGCCGCGCGTCTCGCGAAAAGGGACGGCCTCGGCCCACTCGTCGATCTCCGCCGGCAACTCCGCTCGCCAGCGCACGGCGCGGCGCGGTCCCGCGTTGTAAGCGGCAGCGACATATTCGATCCGGCCGAAGCGATCCAACTGGTCCTTGAGATAGGCTGTGCCGAGTTGAATGTTGAGGCGCGGCTCGAAGAGCGTCTGGCGCGTGACGGTGCTGTTGACGCCGTACTTGCGCGCGGTGCGCTGCGCGGTTTCGAGCAGCAGTTGCATCAGCCCGTAAGCGTTGGCCGAAGACGAGGCGCTCGGGTTAAAAACCGACTCCTGCCGGATCAGCCCGGCGACGCGGTACGGATCGATGTCGCGTGCGCGCGCTTCTTGTTTGATCACGTCCCAGTGCGCGAGCGGGTAGAACACATCCCACTCGGCCGGCGTCATCTCTTCCACCCTCATCTGCGCGTAATCTGGATAAGACTTTTGCAGCGTGAGAAAGGCTTGCAGGTTTTCTTCGCGCATGCGGTGGATGCGCGCCTTCGCGAGGTTGAAGCGCGGGCTTGACGGGGCGGTTGCGAGAGCCTGATTGACTTCTGCAAACGCCCACTCGTCGAGGCCGACGGCGTTCAGTTGATCGGCCTTCGTTAGCCGCTCGTCCGCCTCCGGCCCGGCGGTCTCTTCGGCGATTGTGACGGTGTTTAAGTTCGCGACGGCGCGCGCGAGTTGCGAGCCGGCGTCGGGCATGGCGGCGGCGACATTCGCGCGTTTCAGGGCGGCGAGCCTCTGGTCAGCGAGGTATCCGTACCAGTTGGCGTCGTAGCGTTGGAGCACTGCTTCGTAGAGCGTGCGCGCTGCGGGCAACTGGCCGGCGCGCTCGGCGTCGCGCGCGGCCCAATAGGCGGCGCGCCCGCGATTGTCTGTGTTGCGGTCGGCGTAAGCGGCGAGGTGTTCGAGCAGCAGGCGCGCGGACTCCTCGAAGTTCTTCGCCTCGTGCGCGGCCCAAGCCAACTCGAACTGCGCCTGCGCGACCTCCGCTGCGCCGGGGTAGGCGCTGACGGCGGCGCGGAAAAAGTTGGCGGCCTCGGCGTCGTTCTTCGCCTCTTTGGCGAGCAGTCCGACGGCCGTCCCCGCGCGCCTTGCCAGCGTGTGCTCGGGAAATTGCCGGCGCAACTCTTCAAACGTGGTGCGCGCCTGCGGCCACAGGCCGGCGCGACCTTGAGCCTGTGCGAGTTGAAAGAGCGCCTGCGCGCGCGTGTCGCCGGCCGAAGTGGGCACAGCGTTCAGCACGCTGGCGGCTTCCGCCGGACGCTTCGCGTTGAGCAGCGCGACGCCGCGCTTGAGCGTCACTTCGGACGTTAACGCATTAGCAAAGAGCGTCGCCACGTCCGCGTAAGCGGCGGCGGCTTCGACGTAGCGCTTCGCGGCGAAAAGCTTGTCGGCGCGCGCCAGCGCCTCCGAGGGATTGGCAGGCGCGACGCTCGCGTTTGAGGAAGTGAGCTTGAGTCGCGCGTCGGCGGCCTCGGTCGAATCGGGTGCGTAGAAATAGATGCGGCGATAGGCGGCGCGGGCGCGCGTCTGGTCCCCTTGCGTCTCAGCAGCGCGCGCGGCCAGCAACAGCGCCGCCGCATCGTCGGCGTCGGTGAGCTTCTTCAAGAGCAGCGGGACGGCCGCCGCCTGTCCGTCTGCGAGCGCGATCTCGGCGGCGTGCAACGTTGCATCGCGGGCACGAAGCGAGGTCGGGTATTCGCGCGCGAGTTGTTCATAGGCGGCGCGGGCCTCGACGCGGCGTCCGCCGCCCTGTGCGGCGAGCGCTTGCGCGCGCAAGAACAGCGCATAGTCGGCGAGCGCCGTCTGCCGGCCGATGCTCCGATCTTCGAGGAGCGAGGCCGCGCCCGTGAAATCATTCG
>JBOGOY010000614.1:0-3532 GCA_050748185.1 Pyrinomonadaceae bacterium | reverse complement strand
GCCTCGATCTGCTCGTGGCTAACGCGGGCATCTGGGAAGGCGCGCCTGTCGAAGAGATGTCCGAAGAGTTGTGGGATCGTGTGATTGACGCCAACCTCAAAGGGACTTGGACCGTGTGCCGCGCCGCCGTGCCCTTGATGAAAAAAGGAGCGGGCGGTTCGATCGTGATCGTCAGCTCGACGGCGGGGCAACGCGGCGAAGCGGGTTATGCGAACTACGCCGCCTCGAAGGGCGGTCAGATCAGTCTCACCAAATCGCTCGCCGTCGAACTCGCGCCAAACATTCGCGTCAACGCGGTTGCGCCGGGGTGGATCGAGACGGAGATGAATACCGGCGTGTTCGGCGATGAGGAGTACAAGCGAAAGGTCACGGAAGCCATCCCGCTCCGGCGCATCGCGTCGGCCGACGACGTGGCGCTGTCCGTCCTGTTCCTCGCCTCAGACTGGGCGCGTCACATCACCGGCGAAATCCTCAACGTCAACGGCGGCTCGGTGCTTTGCGGCTGAGTCAACAGTGACGACCTGATGGGACGAGGTGTTGCGCTCGGGGCGCGTCTTTGCCGAACGAAGACGAAGTCGCCGCTCTCGTGGCCCGAGTTGCGTAGCGGGTTGTATTCGGGCGTCTGCTCGGCCCGCCCCGCGACGCTCTCCTCGACGTAGTCGCGGAACAGTTCCGCCGCGGTGAACAGCTCCTTTTCCATTTGCGTCAGCCCGCGCAGCAATGCGCTGGCGAATACCGAGTGCCGTCCGCCGCCCACGTCCGACACCGGCTCGTTGCCGCCGCTCGCCATCAGTGTGCGCGACTTGCCGGCCAGCATCTTCCGCAAATACCTACCCCGCGCCTCCGGTATCGCGCCGCCTAGTTCGAGCCCGCGCGTCAGCGTCCCCGAATAACAACTGTCAGAGACGATCAGCACGTGCTTGGCCGGAATGCCCTTGATGTTACTGGTGATGTCGTCCGCGCTGATCCAGTTGGCGTTGTCGTCCGGCCGCGCATCCACGGGCAGCCAGTAAGCCTTATCGATCGAGTTGTCGTTGACCCCGTGCCCGGCGTAGTAGATCAGCAAATTCGCCTCTGGTCCCATCTCCCGCCGGTAAACGTTCAGGGCCGAGATAATTTGCTGTCTGGTGGCGTTCAGTAACAGTCTGGTCTCAAAGCCGTATTGTCCGCGCAGGATGTTTTCCACGCCCTTCGCGTCGTCCTCGGCGGTCTTCAGGGCACGGATGTTCTCGTATGCATTGTTACCGATGACCAGCGCGAAGTAGCGTCCCGGCGCGAGCACGGTTGAAGTCGCTTGAGTTAAGTCGGACGCACTCCCCGACTCACTCGGCGCAGGCTCTTGCGCGGGAGTGGTAGCCGTCGGGGCAACGCTCTGTTGGAGTCCGTTTGAAGCGGAAGAGCGGCCGGCCGTCAGTTCAGTGAAATCAACGTATTTTTCCAGCGCTTGCATGACGGCTTCCGGGGTCGGCGCGACGGCGCGGGTCAGAGATACGCCGTAATGAATGTTGAATCGTGAGCCGCCTTGTAAAGCTTTCTGCTCAATCCGCGCTCGTTGCGCTTCTTCGGCTTGTTCGGCGATGATCTGATTGAGACTGTCCTCACGCTCGCGATCTTTACGCAACCCATCCAATTTTTCCTTCAACTCTTTTCGCCGGCGCGGATCAGTCTCCTGCTTGACCTCTTCCTCCAGACGCTTTTCACGCTTGCTCTTTCCAGCGACCGGCGCCGACACGCCGGGCGATTCATCGCCGACAGTGCCATAGCCGCCGCCGTCCAACTGAAATTCGATGTGCTTACCCTTCAGCTTTATTTTCGTGACGAGGGGCGAATCGCCGACGCGCATGGCCGTCCCGTGCTGCTTGAGGCGGGTGCCGTACTCGTCGTAGGCCAACGGGCGCGGTCTTTCCGGATAGATGTTGACGCCGTCCTTCGTGGCGGGCATGTCGATTCGTAAAATTACCCGCTGACCCTCGAAGTATTCCTTCAGACGCGCTTCACTCTGGGCCGACGCCACCCCGGTCAACACTAAAATAGCGGCGCACATCAATAATAGCGACTTCATAAAACTGTCAGTTCCTTTCCTTCAGTTCGTGTTGAGACTGCCCCTCTGCGACAGACCTGTTACCGCGAGGGCGTGAACATGCGAATTGCCCTGACAATCTTTATGCCACCGAAGTAAACCACTGGTATTGGCGCGCAAGCGGTGAAGCATTTAACCGCCACCACTTTGGGGTTACACCTATTACGTCAGTGAGGTACACGAAAGGGTGAAGACCTCCGTTCCCAGTTGCTCCGGCTTCACGCCGGCTCCCTTCGACATGTTTCCAACGGCGGGGGCGTGGCAAAGATCAGCAACAGGTCGTTGACGTTGGTCAGCGTCGGGCCGGGTTTGAGCAATGCGTCGAGCGGCGTGAAAAAGTTGTAAGCGTCATTGCGCCGGAGAAAGTCAGCCGGATCGAGTCCGAGCGCACATGCGCGCGCCAAAGTCTCGCCCGTCGCGACTGCGCCCGCCGCATCAGTTGGTCCGTCTCCGCCATCCGTCGCGAGGGTCACGAGCAGTATGTTCTTGACTCCGGTCAATGATTCGACCGCGCCGAGAACCAACTCCTGATTGCGCCCGCCCGAGCCCTCGCCGCGCAGCGTGACCGTAGTTTCGCCGCCGAGCACGCACAGCAACGGCCCTTCAGCCACGACTCGCGCACACATCTCGCGGCTGATAGCCGCGGCGACACGTCCGACTTCGCGCGCTTCGCCTTCGAGGAACGTCGTCAACAACACGGCGTCGAATCCGCGCCCTCGCCCCGCCGCGACCGCCGCTTCCGCCGCCGTCCGGTTGCTGGCGACGACGTTGTTATCGACGTGCGCCCAGATGCGGTCGGCAGGCTTCGGCGTCTCCGCGATCTCGCCCGCCCGCCCCCGCCGCAAATGTTCGATCACATTCGCGGGCAATTGGTCCCACAACCCGTAACGAACGGCGACGCGACAGGCGTCCGCGAAGGTCGTCGGATCGGGCGCGGTCGGCCCGGAAGCGATCGTTTCGAGTGGCGAGCCAACCACGTCTGAAATGATCAGCGAGACCGTGCGGGCGGGCGACGCGAGTTTGGCGAGACGGCCGCCACCCAATTGCGCGCAGTGTTTGCGAAGCGCGTTGATTTCGTCGATCTTGGCCCCGCAATGCAACAGCAGCGAGGTCATCGCCCGAATGTCGTCGAGCGTCAGGCTTGGCGCTGGCAACGTCAGCAACGCCGAACCGCCGCCGGAAATGAGCGCCAACACCAAATCGTCCGCCGTCGCCTCGCCCAGCAACGCCGCCATTCGTTCCGCCGCTTCGACGCCGCGTTCGTCCGGCACAGGATGCGCGGCGGCAAACAACTTGATGGGACCAATGCCCCCGCCGGAAGCGCCGAGGTGTCCATCCTTGACGATCACGACGCCGGCGCGAACCACATCGCCCAGAGTTTCGACGGTCGCCTCGGCCATCGGCGCGCCCGCCTTGCCGGCTCCGACGACTAACACGCGACCGCCCTCTCCC
>JBOGOY010000613.1:0-3533 GCA_050748185.1 Pyrinomonadaceae bacterium | reverse complement strand
GATGAACGATGAATGAAGACATCTGCTTTCATTCATCGTTCATCATTCCGCATTCATCATTATTCACCGTTCTGCCATCCGCGCTTCCATCTCGCGGCGCACGTCTTCGCGGTCTTCTTCCGCTTCGTCCGGCTCGAACAACTCAAACAGCGCGTAGGGCGAGTCGGCGACGAGGCGCAGTTCCCACGCCTCTCGGCCGCCCTGCGCGGGACGCGCGAACCACATCGCGTCAAAGTCGGCGGCGCGGGCGGCGACTTGCTCGAAATGGGCCGGGGCGTCGGCGGCGGTAGCGGTCAGGCGGCATAGTTCGGCGAGCGTCTCCGGGCGCATCAGCACGCGCGCCAGCCGCCAACCGTGTCTGCGGTAGGTGTCGAGCGTGGCCTGAAACTGGCCGAGTCTGCTCATGCGGAAAACCTTTCTGTCTGGTGAAGCGTTTTAAGTCTTGGTAGCATACAACACCCCGCCGATAGCCCGCGACAAGTCGGCAAGAGAAGGGCCACCGCCACCATTACACGACACGCGCGATGCCGAGCCACACCAGCAGCAGCACCGACATCCCGAAGCACGCCGATTTGGACCACGCTGACGAAGAGAACCGTTTCACCCTGACGCCCTTCGGGCGCGCGCTCAAAGCCGCGCTCGCGCGTCGCGGAGTGGCGCTCGCGGACTTGTGCGATTTCGCCGACGTATCCATGCGTCGCCTGCTCGCGGAATACGGCGCGATGTTTCTCGCCGCCGACGGCGTACTGGTCCCTCCGCGTTGCGTCTTCCGTGATGAAGCAGAGGTCGCGGAGTTTCAGGCGCGGGCCGCTTCGGCGTGCGCGGCGTTCGGCGCGGACCCGATCGAACTGCAATCCGCGGCCCTGAACGCATTGCTCGCGGCACGTGACGAGGCGGAATCTGAAGGCTTGACGATCACGCCCCGAGGCGGGAGCGAAGCGGCGCGTCGCACCTACGCGGACACCGTGCGCCTGTGGGCGTCGCGCGTCGTGCCCGCGCTTGCACACTGGACGGCGCAGGGGATGCTCGAAGCGTGTGAGGCCGAACGCCTGCTCGCGCTCACGCCCGCCGAGCAACTGCCCGAAGTCCTCAAACTTGAAGAGCGCGGGCTCTTTTGCAGCACAGACTTTGGCAAGTCGATTTTGTACTCGGTCGCCGCGCCGGGGGCGTCGCAACACCTCTCGCTGCTGGCGTTCGACGTGACGGAGTTTCAGGAGCCGCGCGTGCGCGCGCTGCTCGCGCGGCACGGTTGGCACCAGACCGTGTGGAGCGATCTGCCGCACTTTACTTTTCTCGGCTTTCGTGAGAAAGAGTTGCCCGGCTTGGGCCTCAGGCGCGTCGTCACCGATGCGCCGCTCAGGCAAACATTCTGGATACCTGATTTAACAGTGACAGGTGACGAGTGACCGAGTGACCGAGTGACAGGAGCAGAGAGTGAACAGTGACCGAGTGACAAGTAACAGGAGGCTGTCAACTCTTTCTGGTCACCTGTCACTTGTCACCTGTCACTGTTTTTTTACCTGTCACTTGTCACTTGTCACTGTTCCCTGAAAAATTCCCCTCTGATGAAGGAGATCGAAATGGCTGTTTGTGCGACTTGTGGGACGAACAACGTCGAAGGCACTAAATTCTGCGTGAGCTGCGGGGCCGCGCTGTCACAGGCCCCCGCGCCGGGCTCTTGGCGCACGCCGACCGAGGAACTGCATGGGCAGACGCCCGGCGCGACCACCGGCGGCGGCAGTAGTGGCCCGGTCGGCTACACGCCGACATCCGCCCCTCCGCAGGTCTATGCGCCGCCCGCCGGAGCCCCGATGTTCGGCGCGCCCCCGTCGGGTATGCCCTTCGCACAAATGCGCTATGCCGAATGGATCGACCGCGTCTTCGCGGCGCTGATCGATGGCGCTCTAGGTTTCGCCCTGACGATGGTCTTGTACATCGCGGTCATCATCCTGACGGCCATGTTTGGCGCGATTGGCGGAGATGTGGGCGAGGCGCTGGCTTTAGGCTCGGCTTGTCTCGGATTCTCGCTGGTGTTCATCTCGGTCCTCGGACTCGGCCTCTACAATAAGGTTTATCTGGTGAGCAAGCGCGGCTTCTCCATCGGACAAGGCATCATGAAGTTGAAAGTGGTGGACGCGGCGGGCAACATCCCGCCCATCGGGACGTTAATCCTGCGCCTCGTAGTGCAGATCGCCATGGGCATCGTGCCGTTCCTCCCTCTGGTTAACCTCCTCTGGCCCCTCTGGGACGAACAGAAGCAGACGCTGCATGACAAGGCCGCCGGCACCTTCGTGATCAAGACAGGGTGAAGGGAAATGATAAAAGCGGTAGCCAGTAGCCAGTAGTCAGTAGGGATTGACTCCGCCAGTAGTTGGCCGTGGCAATCGGTACGCCCGACCCGTGGTCATGCTTTGCTACTGACTACTGGCTACTGGCTACTTCATTTCATTCACCACTCATCATTCCGCATTCATCATTTATTTTATGGGTAAGCTCGTCGGAAGATTCAACGCCGCGCCCGGCGTGGTGGGGCTGTCGCTCCTGTTGCCGCTCCTGCTGGTGCGGGCGGCAGCGTCGGCGAGCGCGGAGCGCGTCTTCGTCTTCGGGCGAGAGTTGCACTGGGAGTGTCTGTTCAAAAAGATGTTCGGCGTCCCCTGCCCGACGTGCGGCATGACGCGCAGCGTCCTGCTCGCGCTCGACGGTCAACTGGTTCCCGCCTTCGCGCTCAACCCGGCGGGGCCACTGCTCGTCGCTGGGGTGTTGCTCTTCTGCGCCGCGATGTTCTTCCTCACCTTCTATCACTCGACCCGCCCCGCGCCCCGCGCCCTCGGCCGCATCCACGGCCTCGTCCGACTCGGCTCCGCGGCCTACGGCGGGCTCCTCGTCGCCGTGCTTGCAGCCCACTGGCTCAGCGAAATCTTTTAAGGGGGAGGTGGGGGTCAGGGCTCGGGGGCCGGGGGCAAAAGTTGACAGAAACTTCACGGCACTTCTTATTCCAACCCCTAACCCCCGACCCCCATTCCCCTACTTCTTCTTCCCCGGCCCCCACAGCGCCCGGCCCGGCGTCGCGCCCGTGTGCTCGCCGTCCTTCAGAACCTGCGCGCCGTTGACGAAGACGTGGCGCATTCCGACAGCATACTGATGCGGTCGCTCGAAGGTGGCGCGGTCGGCAATGGTGGCGGGATCAAAGACGGCCACATCGGCGAACATGCCGGGCTTGAGAAAGCCGCGGCTATCAAGTCCGAGGTTCGTCGCGGGCAGGCCCGAAAGCCGCCGCACGGCTTCGGCGAGTGACATCACTTTCTCCTCGCGGACGTACTTACCCAACAGCCGCGCGAAGTTGCCGTAGGCGCGCGGGTGCGTGGAAGACTTCAAAAAGACGCCTTCAGTCGCCATCGAGGCGGCGTCCGATCCGAACGAAACCCACGGCTGCCGCATCTGCTTTTTGATGTTCTCTTCGGACATCAGAAAATAGACCGTGTCCACGCGCGAGCGGTCTTCGAGCATCAGGTCCATGATCGTCTCTTCCGCGC
>JBOGOY010000612.1:0-3533 GCA_050748185.1 Pyrinomonadaceae bacterium | reverse complement strand
CTCTGACTCACCGTGAGTGGCACTTCTTGCTGATCGGGGCTGCGCCCCGCGCCGGGGCGTAGCCCCAGAAATATTTGGAGGGCGTCACACGAAAGGGCGGAGCCCTTCCGCACATCGGGCGGCACAGCCGCAAAACAACCGCCCCTTTGATTTGTGTAGAAACTAATGGTCTGCGCTCCCGGCGCAGTGCCGCGCAATTCTTTCAGGCGTCGTCTCTCTGCTGCGCGCATCCATCTATTGCCGACTGGTTCCCCCTTAAAATCCCCTCTGGCGGCGCGGCACGGTCATTGCCGCGCATCCGGCCGTAGTGATTTCCACGGAGGAGAAACGCCATGTCGAAAACTTACCGCCCGCTCGCCCTACTCGCGCTCGCCCTCGCCATTGCCGCCGGCAGCGCCGCCGCGCAGAACCCGCGCCCCACGGACGACGAACAACAGTATTCAGATTCCGACGCGCGCGCCGCCACGACCACCGCGCGACGAGCCCGCACCGCCGCCACAGCGACGAGTAACGACGAGACGCCGACCGACATCCTGCGCCGCGCCCGCCGCCTCTACGTCGAACCGAACCGACACCTCGACGCCGAGTATCTCGAATACAAACTCGCGAAGCTGCCCGAGTTCGCGCAGTGGCGACTCTCCATCGTCAAAAGCAAAGACCGCGCCGACCTCGTCCTGACCATCAGCAAGAAGGCGCTCAACTACATCTTTCACGTCGTCGAACCCGAGTCAACCGTCGTCGTCACAACCGGCAAAGTCGTCGCCATCAACGGCCTCGTCGCCGCCGAAGACATCTCCCACGAGATCGTCAAAAAGATGCGCCACGTGCGTGCGCTGCCAACCGACTCAAGGCCATAAGCGTAACGCTCCAACCGCGGGCTCAAAGATAAGACAAGATGAGAACACGAACCCTTTTCGCTTTACTGCTGGTTCTGAGTATGGCCCTCACGTCAGCCGCTCGCCCGCTCGGGGTGCAGGACGAAGATGCAAATCCAAAACTCACAGAGGAAGAAGAGCGGGAAGCGATCGCAGTCGGCGAACGCTTCGTGAGGCGACTCCAAGAGACAGGCGACGTTGCGCCTCTGCTGCGCGAATTGTTCGTCGCGGACTATGCCGAGAGGTTGCGACGACAAGAAAGCAGCGTGAGACCTCACTTGCTTCTCGGTAAAAGTGTCGCCGCACAGGCGAGCGAAGAAGAGCTTAAACGGTACTACATTGCACTGAACAACGCCGGGTATTTGGGCGGACTCCTGAGCGCCTCTTACGAAGCATCCCAAACAAAGGATGAGGTTGACGGTAAAGAACACGAACCGAAGCTTGAGGAACTGCTGCCGCCAGACATCATGCTCCTGTTCAAAAACGATCCGATCCTCGCTTCTCTGACAGAAGAGCAAGGTAGTGAGCGGATACAATCTGAGGAAGAACCGACACGCCCGAACGAGATGACCGGAGAGACCGCACCAGAGAAAGAAAGCGGCAACGCGCCGATCCAGACGCTCGAACAACTACGCAACTTCACCTCGACGTTGGAAGAGGCCGCGCGACTTTCCCGCAAACACCTCGCAGCGCTGCCGACACGCTTGAACTGGTTGGACCGGCACGAAGGAGCGGACGAAGAAGAAAACTGGGAGAAAGAGCGCGAGTGGATGAGTCCGCGCGCGTGGGTGCTGCGCGAAGACTTTTATGGCTACCCGGAAGGCACGCGGATCATTTGTATGAAAGTATTGTGTTTCCACATGGACGTTGTCCGCGTGGAAGGCGAACTCAAAATCCTCGCTTTGTACTTCAACATGGACTGACGCGCCGGTCTTTAAGGCGACCGACGCAAAAAGAAGAGAGGCGGTCACTCACTGAAGCTTGGGTGGCCGCCTCTCGTTATTAACGCTTGTTATCCGTTCAATCCGCCTTCGGCGCGGCGGCGCGGACCTCCGCGGTCACGCCGTCCGAATACTTCTCGAAGTTTTTGTTGAAGCGGCGGGCCAGTTCGGTGGCTTTGCGGTCGTAGGCTTCTTTGTCTTTCCAAGTGTTGCGGGGCGTCAGGACTTCCGCGGGCACGTCGGGGCAACTCGTGGGGACGTTGACGCCGAAGACCGGGTCGGGGCGAGTTTCGACCTGCGCGAGCGAGCCGTTGAGGATGGCACGGATCATGGCGCGGGTGTGCTTGATCTTCATGCGCTCGCCTTCGCCGTAAGGGCCGCCGGACCAGCCGGTGTTGACCAGCCAGCAATCGGCTTTGTGCTCGGCCATCTTCTCGCCCAACAACTTCGCATAGACGCCGGGGTGCAGCACCATGAAGGGCGCGCCGAAGCAGGTCGAAAAAGTCGCTTCGGGCTCGGTCACGCCGCGCTCGGTGCCGGCCACTTTCGCGGTGTAGCCCGAAAGGAAGTGATACATCGCCTGTTCGGGCGTGAGCCGGGCGACCGGCGGCAGCACGCCAAAGGCGTCGGCCGTCAGCATGATGATGTTGTTGGGATGGCCGGCGTGGCCCTCGGGCTTGATGTTTTGGATGCTGGTCAGCGGGTAGGCCGCGCGCGTGTTCTCGGTCTTCGCGGCGTCGTCGAGGTCTAGTTCGCGGGTCTGCTCGTGATAGACGACGTTCTCGATGACGGTGCCGAACATTTTGGTGGCGCGGTAGATGTCGGGTTCGGCTTCGGGGTTCAAGCGGATCACTTTGGCGTAGCAGCCGCCCTCGAAATTGAAGACGCCGTCGTCGGACCAACCGTGCTCGTCATCGCCGATCAATTGGCGCTCGGGGTCGGCGCTCAAGGTGGTCTTCCCCGTCCCCGAAAGGCCGAAGAAGATTGACACGTCTCCACCCTCGCCGACGTTCGCCGAGCAGTGCATCGACATCACGCCGCGCTGCGGCAAGAGATAATTAAGGATCGTGAAGACCGATTTCTTCGTCTCGCCGGCGTAACTGGTCCCCCCGATAAGGACGAGACGCTGGTTAAAGTCCATCAGGATGAACGTCTGCGAGCGCGTGCCGTCCCGTGCGGGGTCGGCCTTGAAACTCGGAATGTTGACGATGGTGAACTCGGGCGCGTGCTTATCTTCGGAGTCCGTGGGCGGGTTGATGAACATCGTGCGGGCGAAAAGCGAGTGCCACGCGAGTTCGGTGACGATGCGGACGGGCAGGCGGTAGCGCGGGTCGGCCCCGGCGAAAGTGTCCTGCACGAAGAGGTCACGGCCCGCGGTGTGGGCCATCATTCGTTCTTTCAGCGCGTCGAACTTCTCCTGCGTGAACTCTTTGTTGACCTCGCCCCAGAACACTTTGTCGGTCGAAGAGGGCTCACGCACGATCGCTTTATCTTTGGCGGCGCGGCCGGTGTGCTCGCCCGTGTCCACGATGAGCGCGCCGTGGGCCGAGAAGACGCCCTCTTCGCGCTGCGCGATCACTTCGTAGAGTTCCGGCGTCGTGAGGTTCCAGTAAATCGTGGCGGCCTCTCGGATGCCGAGCGTTTCCAGCCCCACCTCGCTGCGCCTGTGACCTTCGTCGCGCATGGCGTTCTCTTTCGTCAGGACAGATGCTGCCAT
>JBOGOY010000611.1:0-3541 GCA_050748185.1 Pyrinomonadaceae bacterium | reverse complement strand
ACTAATGGTGAGCCGCCTAAATCAGTGCTTACAACATTGGTACACAGGCAGAATGAAAGGAACCACGAAAGTACACGAAACAACACGAAATCACTCAAACAATTCGTGGGTTTTTGTTTCGTGTCGTTTCGTGTGAATTCGTGGTTAGATCTTTCCTGTGTCCCAATCTCGTAAGATTCGATTTAGCATGGCAACCCACCCATACGCCGCGTCTCGGTCAGCGACGCCTGATTGGCCGCGACGTTTCGAGTGATTAGGCCGCTACCTGAAACGATATGTCGATGATGACTGATCCGAACGAGAGTGGGCCGCGTCCTGCCCTTCAGTCCACAGTTCCCAAGCTGGCGCGACGGCTCGGCCTGTTTGACGCGACGATGATCGTGATGGGCGGCATCGTCGGCTCGGGCATCTTCATCAACCCTTATGTCGTCGCGCGACAGGTCCACACGCCCTTTCTGATCCTCGGCGTGTGGTTACTCGGCGGGTTGATCGCGCTTACCGGGGCTTTCATCTACGCCGAGCTTGCCGCCAGACGCCCCGGCGTGGGGGGCCAGTACGCCTACCTGCGCGAAGCCTTTCACCCCTCGGTCGCCTTCGTTTACGGGTGGGCGCTGCTGCTCGTGACGCAGACGGGCGGGATGGCTGCGGTTGCCGTCACCTTCTCTCGCTATTTCATCGAGATCACCGGCGCGCCGCTGGCCGACTGGGCGGTGGCGGTTATCGCCCTCACGCTGCTGACGCTCGTCAACTGCCTCGGCGTCCGCGCCGGGAGCAACGTGCAGAGCCTCTTGATGGTGCTGAAGATTCTGGCAATTGCGGCGCTCGTCGTCTGCGGCCTGAGCTTCTCCGTGGGGCCGCCGCGGGTGATGGGACCAGTGCTGGACCAACCCGTCTCGCTCGGTCTGCTCGCCGCGCTCGGGGCGGCAATGACGCCAGTCATGTTCGCTTACGGCGGCTGGCAGACGGCGAGCTTCGTCGCGGGTGAGATGCGTGAGCCGCGGCGCGATCTGTCGCGTGGGCTTTTGATCGGCGTCTGCGGCGTGATTCTGCTCTACGCGGCGGTCAACTTCGTGTGCCTCTACGCGCTCGGCGCGGAGGGGCTGGCGGCGACGACCACGCCCGCCTCGTCCGTGATGCGCCTCGCGCTGGGCGAGCGGGGGGCGACGCTGATCGCCGTCGGCATCACGATCTCGACCCTCGGGTTCCTGAGTCAGGGAATGTTGACCGTCCCGCGCGTCTATTTCGCGATGGCCGAAGACGGCCTCTTCTTCAAGAGCGTGGCGCGGCTCGATCCGCGCACGCGCGTTCCCATCCTCGCCATCGCGTTGCAGGGTACGCTCGCGGCCGTGATCGCGCTGTCGGGAACTTACGAGCAGATCCTCAACTACGTCGTCTCGGTGGACTTCATCTGGTTCGGCCTGACGGCGGCCTCGCTGTTCGTGTTCCGGCGTCGCGCGGCACAACTGAGCGGCAAGGACGGCGGCGAGTCGCCACGTCAAGGTACGACGACATCCGCGGCTGAAGCAGGCGATGACCGCCAAGTCGCCACGGCGGGAGTCGGTTTCGGCGTCCCCGGACACCCCTTCACGACCGCGTTGTTCGTCGCCGCGTGTGCCCTCATTGTGATGGGCACGATCTCCAAATACCCTGCCAACAGCGCCATCGGGCTCGCCATCGTGGTGGCGGGCATTCCGGCTTATTTTTTCTGGCTCTGGTGGAGGCGTCGATGACCGAGCGATCGCAACGTGTGTTGAGTTCCGATTACATGTACTGGGCGAAGACGCGCTCGCAGGCGCGCTTCAACCTCGCGACGAGTGGCCTCGTCAACTACCCGCTGGCCCAACTACCGGCCCGAATCGAAGACATCGAACTGAGCGGGCCAAGCTTTTACGGCTATGCGCCGTTGCAGCAGGCGCTGGCCGCCAAATGCGGCGTCCCCGAAGAATGCGTCGTCGCCGCGACGGGCACGTCGATGGCTAACCACCTCGCGATGGCCTCCGTCCTCGAACCGGGCGACGAGGTTCTCGTTGAGCACCCGACATACGAACTGCTCGTCTCGCTGGCGCGTTACCTCGGCGCGCGCGTCGTCAGGTTCCCACGCCGCTTCGAGGCGGGTTTTCTCGTCGAGCCGCGCGAGGTCGAGCGGTGCGCGACTTCGCGCACGCGGCTCATCGTTCTGACGAATCTGCACAATCCGACGAGCGTCCACACGCCCGACGAGGTTCTCCGCCAAGTGGGTGAGATCGCTCGCGGCATCGGCGCGCGCGTGCTGGTTGACGAGGTTTATCTCGACGCCATGTTCGAGCGCGCGTCCCGCTCCGCCGTTCATCTCGGCGAGGAGTTCATCGCCACCAACAGTCTCACGAAAGTCTATGGCCTGAGCGGCCTGCGCTGCGGGTGGGCACTCGCGCCGCCAGAACTGGCACGGCGGATGTGGCGGCTCAACGATCTGTTCGGCGTCATCCCGGCGCACCCCGCCGAGCGTCTGAGCCGCGCCGCGCTCGATCATCTACCGGCCCTCGCCGACTGGTCCCGCACGCTGCTTCAGACGAACAGGCAGTTGCTCGATTCCTTCCTCGACACGCGCGCCGATTTGGATTGGGTCCAGACAGAGCACGGCACGGTTGCGTTTCCCCGTCTGAAGCGTGGTGACGTGGATGCGTTGTGCACGCTGTTGACAGAGAGGTACGACACGTCGGTCGTCCCCGGCAAATTCTTCGAGATGCCACGACACTTTCGGATCGGCATCGGCGGCGAGACCGCCATACTGGCCGGCGGCCTCGAACGACTGGCGGCGGCGTTGGATGGTATCGCGAGTAGAGTTCCAACAGAGAAGGGCGGCTAAATCGAAGCTCGACAGATCGGCACACTGGCCAGAGATGAGATCATGCAAAGGGCGCAAAGAATAATCGGTCTCGGCGGTCTTGGCGTCTTGGCGTGAAATCTCTTCTGTCCTGATTAAAGCGGTAACGGGGACGAGCGAACGAAAGTCGTCAGGCGCGAAGCGGCGCACGCCGACGGCACGCCCCGCTTGGTATGCGTCTTGCACTGTTTTTGCGGCGGAGAGGTGAAGGACGCAATGCAGAAGATTTCCGAGACAAGTTTCGGCCGCTTACATGAAAGAGGAACGACGGTGATCGACCAGTGCTTTGTGTGCGAGGCCGCTCTCTTTGAAGGCGACAGGTTCTGCCGCACCTGCGGGACGCCGCGGCCGTTTCCGGCGCGCACCTGTTCCGCAGCGGCGAGGGTCACGAGCAATCGCGGCCTGTCGCAAGCGTATGTCACGTCTCAGCTTAAAGAGGCCGACCCGTACAGACGAGTTTCCGGCCCGCTCGTCGAGGCGCTCGCGCAGGGCGTTTCTGCCAAGGCCACCACACTCCCACACGACTCCAACCTCAGGTGGGCGCTCCTCGCGCTGATCTCGCTGCCTATCTGGCTAATCATCATTCTGCTTTCGCCGTTTGACGCATACACGGCGGCCAAAGCCATGTCGAAGCAGGCCGGATAACTCGCCTGACAATGGCGATCGACGGAATTAGCC
>JBOGOY010000610.1:0-3545 GCA_050748185.1 Pyrinomonadaceae bacterium | reverse complement strand
CCAGTAGCCAGTAGCCAGTAGTCAGTAGCCGGCATGAAAATACTTTTTCTACTGGCTACTGACTACTGGCTACTGGCTACTGTGCATTAGCTACCAATTGGAGGCCGCCGAAGCGGCGGTCGCGCCGCTGGAATTCGACGATTGATTCCAGCAGGTGCTGGCGGCGGAAGTCGGGCCAGAGCGTTTCGGTGACGTAGATTTCACTGTATGCGGCTTGCCACAACAGAAAGTTCGAGATCCTCATCTCGCCGCTGGTCCGCACAAGCAAGTCGAGTTCCGGCAGGTCGCTGGTGTAGAGGTTGCGCTCGATGTCTTCCTCGGTGATCTCAGCCGGGTCACGCCCTTCGGCGCTCAGCCGGCGGACGCCAGCGCGGCAGGCGTCCACGATCTCTGCGCGCCCACCGTAGTTGAGCGCGACGCTCAAAACCATGCCCGTGTTGCGGCCGGTGCGCTCGACGGCGCGCTGAATCTCGCGGCGGACGCTGGGCGGCAACGCCTCTGTGCGCCCGATGGTCTGAAAGCGTATGTTCTGCCGGTCAATGGTATCCAACTCGATCCGCAGATAACGCTTGAGCATCCGCATCAGCGCGTCCACTTCGAGGCGCGGACGCTTCCAGTTCTCAGTCGAAAATGCGTAGAGCGTCAACGCCTTGAGCCCCAAACGCGCGCCCGTATCCACAGCGGCGCGCACGGCCTCGACGCCCGCGCGGTGGCCCGCGACGCGGGGCTGCCCCCGCTGGGCCGCCCAGCGCCCGTTGCCGTCCATAATGATCGCGACGTGTTGCGGCAGACGGTCCCACGCGATCCGATCTAACAAAGCCTCGTCGCGCGACCCAGCCTCCAACACTTCCGCAAAATTCGTTAGCATAAGAGTAGTGAATGGTAGATGGTGAAGTGTAAATGGTAAAGCCGGAAACTGGCCTGTCAGGCGATATTCGGATATTGACGGCCGGTGATAAAAGAAGGACTCTTAATTCAAATTACCAGACATGGAGGAGCCATGAAACAAAACCGCCCTAAGAAAGAGAAGCAGCTTACTGATAACAGTTCGCTAACATTGAATCAGCAGAACGCCTTGCTGGCGCTTGAGCAGTTACTTAACAGGGCAAAATCTTTTGAGAACGCACGTTTAAGAATTAGAACACAGGCTCACATCGCGGACACGATGTGGGCGCATGACGAGCCGCGCGCTCGTCGCCTGTTCGAGGAAGCATTTCGTGAGGCCGACATACTGAATTCCGCCAAGCGGTCGAACAATACGCTAATGGGGCCATCGCCGTCCGGGCCACTTTCCCCAGACGGCGGATTACTGAAAGAGATTCTGGCCTTGGCGTCGCGGCACGACATTAGTTTAGTTGAAAAGCTGGTCGCGTCCTCAGCGTCGGACTCTCCCGCGAGTCAGGCAGCGACCCCGGAAAAGCAAACGAATGTGACTCAGTTATCAGAGCCATATCTTCAGGCGGCGTTGAGCGTCGTCGAGAGCGATCCGGAACGGGCGTCGCAACTCATCAAGGCAAGCCTGAATGGCGGAATTAACCGGCTGCTGCCGAGGGCGCTGAGCACCTTACAAGAGAAAAATTCTTCGTTAGCGAGTGAAATCTTCGCGTCCGCCATCTTAGTGGCGGCGTCGGAGGCAACACGTATTGACGAGAACACAAGGTTACTCGCGTTGTTCGTTTTCCCTAGCTTTGGCGTGCCGTCAACTCCCCTCGCTCCCGGTCAGAACCCGATTGCAACCGATCAAGTTATCGGGCAATTCCTTGGCTTCGCTTTCGACACGGCGATACGTTGGCACAGCAAAGTAACTAATTCAGGTAATCAAGCCGCCGCCGCGCGAGACATATTCGACTACGACACCGCCCAGTCTCTCCTGCCCTATTTCGTCCGAGATGCGCCGGATAAGGCGGAACACTTTCGCGGGATCGTCAGTCTCATGTCTCAAGCCGTGCCGCGCCGGCAGACAAATGATCTAATAGCCAAGATCGCGCAGCCGGCGAGTTTCAGCGAAGCGTTGAAAGAGGCTGAGGCGGCTACGAACCCGATGCAGAAAGACCTGCTCTATTTCCGCGCGGCAACGACAGCCGCATCTCGTGGTGAATACGATGTGGCTCTCTCGTTAGTCGAAAAGGTTAGTGTTGAAGATTTCCGGACGGGCTTTGATGCCGCTTTGCGCCTTCACGCGGTCAACGCTTTAACCGGCAAAGGCGAGATAGACTTAGCCCACCGCTATGCCAAAGGCTCCTTAGACGTGCGACAGCGGGCCGCGTTACTGGGCAGGATCGCGAACGCATTGATTGATAAAAATGATCGCGGCCGAGCGCTGGAAATTCTCGACGAAGCTGAACAACTAGCCACCAAGACCGATGAAGGGCCGGCGAAAGCACAGGCCATGCTCATTCTTACTAATACAAGAATCCGCTTGAACCCAGTACGCGGCTTTGAGAGCATGGAAGCGACCGTTAAGGCTTTCAACCGCGCCAACTCCGGCGCTAAGGAAGGAGACGTGAGGGCGGCGACCGGTCCTCACGCGATGTTCTCCGCGATGATGAATAGTCTGCTCAAAGCAGAGACGCCTGACTTCAGACGAGGTTTCTCTGAACTGGCGCAAAGCGATTTTGATCGAGCGCTCAGACTTGCTCAATCATTAAACGACCTCGAACAGAACGTGCCGGCCCAACTCGCCGTCTGTCAAAGCGTTTTAATTAACGGTCGAGGGAGAGGAACCAGACGGCGAACGCCTCTTTAGCGCAATGCATTTAACGACTACACCGCGCGCATTCGGAAGGACAGGCCCCGCAGTCCTTCATCCATCAGCCCGAGTTTAGCTTCCTTCTCCTATCCCAACCCGGACATCCCCGGCGTAAAGCACTTGCTTCAGGGTCAGGCCGTGCGCCGGGGCGGTGGCGCCGGCCAGATTGCGGTCGCCGGTTTCGATGGCGCGTTGGACCGTGTCGGGTTCGCGCGCCCCGCGGCCCACTTCGAGCAGCGTGCCCGCAATCGAGCGCACCATGTAGCGCAGAAAGCCTTCGGCGCTCGCGTTGATTTCAATCAGACGCCCTTGCGCGATCCGGCTTTGGCGCTCGCTGACGGTCAGATCGGTGACGCGGCGGACGCGGGAACCTACGTCGGATTGGGCGCACGAGAAGGCGGTCCAGTCGTGCTCGCCAAGGAACAGGCGCGCGCACGACTGCATCTTTTCCACATCCAGCGGGCGAGCCTCGTGGTGCGCGTAGCGCAGCAGGAACGGCGATTGAAATCGCTCGTTGAAGACGCGGTAGCAATAAGTTTTCCCGCGCGCCGAGTAGCGCGCGTGGAAATCATCGGGGACCAGTTCCGCCCTAATCACGCGCAGGTCGCGCCCGACGTTGCCGTTGATCGCGCCGCATAGTTTCTCCGGCTGAAACTCGCGACGTAGATGGACGTGGGCCGCCTGCCCCTCGGCGTGGACGCCCGCGTCTGTCCGCCCCGCCCCATGCACCACCACGTCGCGCCCCTCCAGCAACGACAGCGCCCGCGTCAGTTCGCCCTGCACCGTCCTCAATGGC
>JBOGOY010000609.1:0-3549 GCA_050748185.1 Pyrinomonadaceae bacterium | reverse complement strand
GACCGAGGCGACGGCCATATCGATGATGAGGAACGGGATGAACAGCACGAAGCCGATCTGAAAGGCCGTCTTGAGTTCCGAGATCATGTAGGCCGGGATCAGCGCACTGGTCGCCACCTCGTCGGCGGTGCGCGGGCGCGGGCCGTTGGTCAAGCGGATGAAGAGGGCGAGGTCGCGCTCGCGCGTGTGCTTGAGCATGTAGCCGCGCAGGGGGACCAGCGCTTTATCGAGCGCCTCGGTCTGCGAGATTTGGCCGGCCAACATTGGCTGGAGCGCCTCACTGTTGACGCGCGAGACGACCGGAGCCATGACGAACATCGTCAGGAAAAGCGAGAGGCCGATGAGGACTTGGTTATTAGGCGTCTCCTGCGTGCCGAGCGCCTGCCGCAGAAAGTGGAAGACGACGATGAGGCGCGTGAAGCACGTCATCGAGACGAGGATCGCCGGGATGAAACTGAGCAGCGTCAGCAGGACGAGAATCTGGACGGGGAGCGAGCCGCCCTCCGACCCTTTGCTCAGGTCGAGCGTCACGTTCGGCCCGGTGGTGGCGGCGGCGCCGGCCGGTTCACCCGCGGCGAACGCGCAGAGCGGGGCGGACGCGATGAAGAGGAGCACCGTGAGGGCGGGAATGAGTTGGCGCAAACGCTTCATCTTCAAATCTCCTCGTTGGCCCACGACGACATAGATGAAGCCGAGGCTGAGTTGGCGAGTTGCGTGTCGGCCCGGAACAACTCGGCATCGAACGACGTGCGCCTGCCTGCTTCGGTTTGCAACATCTCGCCGACTGAGCGCCGGGGTTGCGGGGGCGTGATGACGAGGTTAGCTAACGGATCGATGTCTTCCTTCTCACAGAGCAGCGTGACGGACTGGGCGGTCGCGCCGACGAGCAGCGTGCGTTCGCCAAAGCGGACGACCGAGAGCGTGCGGCGCTCACCGAGGCTGAGCGACGCGAGCACCTTGAGTTCGGGCGCGTCGGCTTGTGCCTGCACCAGCTTGGTCCCGCCGAAGCGTTTGAGGGCGTAACCCGCGGCCGCGATCAAACCGAGAATCAGTAGCAGCGCGCCGACGGTACGGGCCAGCAGGCCGAAGGTACTCGGGGCGGCGGCGGGCGATTCGCTTCCGGCGTCTTCCATGAACGTCAGGCGATCGTCGGCTTGTGCCACTGTCGGCGAGGCTGCGGGAGACGCGGCCGGCTGTGCGCTGCTGGCGGCGTCGGGCGTCGCGGCGGGGGCCGGAAGAAGAGGCGTCTGCTGCGCGGCAGTCGGGGGGGCGGCCGTATCCGGCGTGGTCGCGGTCTGGGGGGGAGTTTGGGCTTGGGGCGTTAACGTCTGGGAGAAGATGGGTGTCGCGGACAGCAGCAGCAGCAGCGGTGCGACGCGCGCGAACCAGTGGGGCAATCTGAAGTGGGTGTGGCGAAAGTTCATTGGTCGTGAGCAAAAAGTAGTGTTGCCGCCGCCGCCCGCGCCGCAAAGCGGCGGTTGAGTTTAACCGTGCGTTTTAACGCAACCGTCACTTGCGGCCCTGCGTGGTGATTTCGTTAATGCGGACGCCGGTGCGATCTTCAATCATGATGATCTCGCCGCGCGCGATGAGGTGTTCGCCGGCGATCACGTCAACGCCCTCGCCGGTTGAGCGCGGCAATTGGATAATGCTGTTCAGATCGAGTTCGAGGATCGAGCGCGCCGATGCCACCGTCCGCCCGAGTTCCACCACGAGGGGCACGGGCAGATCGTGGAAGTAGTGCCACGATTCGATCTCGTCTTTATTGCGAGCGCGCAGTTCTTCGCCGCTGTCGCCGGGGTCTGCATTTGAGAACATGGCTTAAAGCTGGACGATGAAGTCGGTGATGTAGATGGCTTCGACGTGCGGCTCTTCCGAGGCCTCGCGCGCGGCGAGCAGCAGTTGGTGGCGGAGCCGGTTCTTGCCTTCGGAGGTCAGAATCTCTTCGGAGGTCTTGGTCGTCAGCACGGCCAGCATGGCGTTGCGGACGCGGGTGGTGAACAGCGGATCGGGCTTCTCCTCTTCACCGCCCTCTCCCAGCCCGAGGCTGACGGTCAGGCGCAGGTAGCGCGCTTCGTTCTCGTCGGCGAGGTTGATGATAAAGGGCTGAAGCTCGACGACGCTTTTAACTTCGCTGTCCTCGGGCAGTGAGAGTTCGATCGGCTGCGACTTCTTGCCCTTGCCGGTCTCATCCTTCTCCCCGTCGTGCTCATCTGACTCGTCCTTAGCCTTCTCGCCGCCTTCTTCCGCGCCGGCCTCTTCTTCGTCGGCCTCCTCTTCCTCTGAGTCTTTGCTCGCTTTAGTTTTTGACTTCTTCCTGCCCTTTTTCTCGTCGCCGTCGGCCGCCTCGGCTGCCTTCGCGTGAAAGAGGAAGAAGTAAGCCCCGCCGCCGCCGCCCCCGAGCAGCAGGAGCAGCGCGAGCGCGACGATCAATAATTTTTTCTTGCCCTTTGGCGGAGCGGCCGCGCCGCCCTCAACCTTGTTAGTGGACTCCGAAGTGTCTGACATACAGGCCTCCCGAGATTGTTAATGCGAGACTTGTGCCGCGCGGCTGGCCGCGGCGGGTGATGGGAATGAAGGGGGAAAAGCGGGAATGAGTCTGCCGGAAACCCGTCAGCCCCCGGCGGGGCGACGAAGTTTCGACAAACTCACGTCGGTAAACCGGCACGAAAGCTAATGCGCTTGAGACGGTTCTTGCGGGCTTCAGCGCTCTTTGGCCGGACGCGCGGGCTCGCGCAGGCGCTGGACGTTGGCGGGAATTTGATCGGGGGTGCCGACGCTGACGGAGTTGCGGTCGGCGAGTTTTCTGGAGGAGAGCCGCTTCTCGCCATCTCGGGTGGGGCGAGACGGCTTGGGGTCTGTTTCGTGTTTTCCGTCATCCGCGTGGCCGGATGCTTTCGGCGTGGCCTCTGCCGGCCGGGTTGATTCGCCGTCGCCGCCTTTGGGTTGTTCCTCATCCTCAGACTTGGGAGTGGCTTTCGGGGCGGCGTCGCGGGGCGATTCCTCAACCACCCGCCCGGCTCCTTCACCCTCTTGTTTTGAGCCGGATGTGTCGCCGGCTTCGGCCTGCTTTAGCCGAAGCACGACGATGCTGATGCGTCGGTTGTCGTGCGAGTAGGGGTCGGACGGGTTGATGAGTTCCGTGTCGGCATAGCCGACGATGCGGCTGATCTGTTCGGGGCGGACGCAGTTGGCGTTGAGCACGCGGCGCGCGGCGTTGGCGCGGTCGGCCGACAATTCCCAGTTGGTGTAGGGCGAGCTGGGCGGGAAGACGTGCCGGTCGGTGTGGCCGCCGATCCTGAGCAGGTTCGGCAACTCGCAGATGCCGAGCGCGATCTCTTTGAGGATCGCTTCGGCCTCGGGCGTCACCTGCGCGCTCGCGGAACCGAACGAGACGCGGTCGGCCTTGTCCACGATCTGAATCCGCAACCCCTCATCAGTCATGTCCACTTTGATTTGGTCTTTGTGGGAGGAGAATTCCGGGCGCGACTGAAATTTCTTCTGCAACAGCTCGGCGGTGCTGTAGAGAGCCTGCTCGTTGTCTTTGTT
>JBOGOY010000608.1:0-3552 GCA_050748185.1 Pyrinomonadaceae bacterium | reverse complement strand
TCAAAGCTATAGTTGGAGGATTAACTTGTCTGTCCAGATTGTACCAAAGGCAATAAAGTGTCTGCGCTCTAACGTACATAAGACGAGGTTTTTGGTCGGGGAGATGAAAGGATTTACGCGCTGACACAACCGTCAATCGGTGTCGCGATGTAGACAGAAGGGGGGCCATAGATTCGCGTACCAGTAGTTCGGCTTTATAACCCCGCGATCCTTTTTTCCACCGCGTCGAGTTTGGGCAAAGCGTTCTCCGGCTTGTCGAGATAAAAGTAAGCGGTGCTCGACCAGTCGTCCGCGCGCTCGAACTTGCCGTCTGTGGCCGTGTCCATTTCGACCAGACCGGGGCCGGCGCGATAAAGTTTGCGCCCCGTCCTGACGATCCCGCCGCGGCTGTGATCGATCAAATAACCTATCTGCTGCATCGTGACGCGCACGTCCCGGCGGAAGTAGACGGGATCGACGATGTGGTAACGGTAAAAGCACCAGCGCTTCGTCTGTTCGTCCGCAACCGGGCTGCCCTGATAGAGGTGCGCGAAGCGCCCTTGCCCCCACGCCGTCCCGATGTAATCTTCAGTACCCGTTCCCGCGATGGTCGGGAATTGCGTGTCGCCGTCGAGGTAAATTTTCACCTCGCCTTCGCCCCACCACGTATTGAAGTACGTGTCCTGATCCACGATGACGCCGATGTTCGTGCCGAGATAGCGGCCGCGGCCTTCGACTCTGGGCAGGATTTCATAGTCGCGCTGGATGGTCGTCGGGTTTTCGCGCCGCCAGTGCGCGTGAAAGTAAAGCAGGTTCGCCGCGTGCTTGTCGCCGAGCGTGTAGTTGACGTCGTAGAACAGTTCGGGCAGGTCTCTGCCGCTCTCGTTCGTCATCACGATCTTCATGCCGGTCTTGAACGGCATCGGCACGACCGAGTTGAAACTCCGGCCCTCCGGGTTCGAGAAGAGCGCCGACTCGAACGTCGCCATCTGCCCGAGGCCGACGCCGAAAAAATCTCCGAGCGGCGCGCTCACCGCCGGATTTGCCGCGCCGTCCCAGTACATGTCAATCCGCAAGCCGCGCAACATCCGCGGGCCGCGGTCGGGAATCGTCATCCAGAGGCGGCGCACCACGCCCGAAGTGTTTTGCGCCTCGGCGAGCACCGCGCTCGCCCCCGCCTTGATCGCAATCGTCGGTGCGCCTTTCCGTCCGCCCACGGCCTGTGCGCCCCGCCCCTTCTCACCTTTCGGATTTTCGGGGCTCGCCCACCTCGTCTCGACGCCGTCCGGGATTTCGTACAACTCTTGCGCAGGTATCGCTTGAGTTGCGAGCAAGAGCAGAACGATGGTTAACAAGCGGCCAGACTCCTCTTTGAATGACATTTCTTTCCCTCCGACTTTTTATTTACTTCAACTTGATTGCGGTTTGCCAACCGCATCCCGATCAGTTCGCGCCGGACGTTGACGGCCGCGACATCGGGTCGTGGCTCAGATTTTATGCTGGCCGCAATGTGAGCTTGATGAATCGAGGCTTTCACCGACCTCAGCATAAATTGCAAGATACCACCTCCGTGCGATACAGGTCTTTGACGGGCCACTCCCCTGACCTGTCATAATGCTAATAAATTTCCCTGTTACCGACTGAAAGCATGACCACAGCCGGCGCGTCTTGAACCGGCGCGTGACGAGCGGACGGAGACGGAGCGACGACTTTTCCCATGACAAGAGAGACTCAGACGGGCATTTTCGCGCAATGGTTCGGACGGTCTGACCAAGCGCCGCTGCAAAGCCTCAAAGAGCCATTGCGCGAAGAACTGTTCAGCGTCGAGCGGTTAGAACAATTCGCGGGCGAACTGGCGGCCACACATCGCGTCACGGTTGGTCCCCATCGCGGGCGCTCGCTCCGACCTCGCCTCGAAGACAATGGGCGCAAACTCGTTACCGCCTACCGCGCGCTCGCCGAAGCGATCCGCGAGGAGCGCGCCATCTCGCCCGCCGCCGAGTGGCTGGTGGACAACTTTCATCTCGTCGAAGAGCAACTGCGCGAGATTCGCGAAGACCTGCCGCGCGGTTTCTACTTTGAGTTGCCCAAGCTGGTGGACGGCGGGCCGGCGGCTGAGATTACGCTGGCGGACGACGGGTAGACGCATCAAGTCCTCGTTCGTCTCGCCGAGAAAGCGCCCGTCGCGGAAGAGGAACACGTTGTTCCGCGCCTGTCTTGAACTGGTCGCGCCGGGCCATTCCGCGCCGTTCCGCTTCGCCTGAAACGCGCGTTGAGCGTGAGGAGTAGTAGTCGCCGCTCTCTTCAAGGTACTCCGCGAGAACCCTGACGGCTCCTCTGAACTTTGAGGCTCAGTTGACTGGGAGGGTCAGATTAAGTCGTGAGGTCAGACGCGGCGGATCAACCGGCGCCGCTCGTCAAGGTGCTTTCCTCGGCTCCGCAAGCTTCAGGAGAAAACCTTTGCGGCGGATGCTGTTCACGCAGGAAGTATCCAGCCCTTTCGTCATCCCGCGATCGACAAAGCCGGCGATGAGATTCTGGATGCAGTCGAGTCCGTCGAGGCCGTTGAAGCCGTGGCCGCCGTGCGGGACGACGAGATGCAGGCTGTTGGTCAGATATTTGGCCGCCGTGTCGCCGTACACAGGCGGCGTCACAGGATCCCACTGGCCTGTCAGAATCAGCGCGGGCACGTCGGAGCGCGTGGGTTCGGCGTAGCCTTTCGGAATCTCCGAGCGCGGCCAGAGAGCGCAGGCCGCGCGTTGCTGGCGGAGGCGGTAGTCGCCCAGAAAGGTGTGGGCCGCGTTGCGCTCTCCTTCGTCGGGTCTGATCCACGGCAGGTCTTCAGCGCAGGTCACGGAAAGATACATGCCGTTGCTACCGGTGGCGACGATCTGCTGGCGATAAAAAATTGCGGATTCGGCGAGCGGCGTGAAGTTGCCCTGCGCGGCCAAGTGTATGAAGAGAGGGATACGGCTCGCGGCGCCCGACTGATAGAGCATGTAGCGAAGAGCTTCTCCCGCGAGATCCCGTGAGAGCTCGACGCGCGTGCTGACGCCGGTCCGCGGGCGCTTCACATCGACTGCGACGGGGCCGCGCACTAATCTTTCCAGCACAGCCTTCACTTCGGCGCGCAGATTGGGGAAGGCCGCGCGGCAAGCATCATCCGCGGCGCACTCTTCCACGACTCCGTTGAGCGCGCGTTCCGTATGCTGCGGGAAATCACGCGGCATCAACTGATTGGTCGGAGAGACGCCCTGCAAGACGACTGTGCGGACGTGGCTTTGGTGGCGCTTGAGATAGACCTGCGCGGCGCGCGTCCCGTAAGAGCCGCCGCTAATATTAATTTGCTCGTAGCCGAGCGCGGCCCGCACCTCGTCCAGATCGTCCATGGCAATGTGAGTCGTGTAGAGCTTGAGGTCGGCTTTGGACTCTAACTGCTCGCGACACTGACGCACGTCCGCGAGCGGGAAGTAGAAGCCGAAGTAGCTGTGGAGGTCCGACGGGTTGAAGAAATCGCAGTTGAGCGGGTTCGACCCCCCGGTGCCGCGTTGATCGACGAAGACCAGATCGCGG
>JBOGOY010000607.1:0-3564 GCA_050748185.1 Pyrinomonadaceae bacterium | reverse complement strand
CGCAAAGACTAACTGTGCTTTGCGTCCTTTGCGCCCCCAGCGTGAGACCGGTTCTGGCATAGTGTGCCAATCGCGTTCAAAGTTGAGCGCGGGAGCGAATCAATTTAGAGTGCCGACTTTCACCCGATGTCCGAACCACAACAACCCACGCCACCCGTCGAGCGGACGCTTGCGGCGGAAATCAAGTTACATTACGACGTGGCCGCCCCGGCGTCGGGGGGACCGTCGCCGCTGCTCGTCGCGCCGCACGGCTACGGCAGCAACAAAAACTGGATGATGCGCGCGGCGCGGGCGTTGGTCCCCGAAGGCTTCGCCATCGCCGCGCCGCAGGGTCCGCACCAGCACATGAAGGAGCCGAAAGAGCCCGGCGGCCCTTTGCGCTATGGCTTCGGCTGGCTGACCAACTTCCAACCTGAAGACTCCATCCGCCTCCACCACCGCGCGTTGCTCGATCTGCTCGCGACTCTCATTGAAGAAGGCGTTGCCGATCCTCGACGCATCTTCCTGTTTGGCTTCTCGCAGTCGTGCGCCCTCAACTACCGCTTTGCGTTCACGCACGCGGACGTACTGCGCGGCGTCGTCGGCGTCTGCGGCGGCCTGCCCGGCGACTGGGAGGCGAGCGAACTTTACCGCCCGACCGCGGCCTCTGTGCTGCACCTCGCTGGCGCGCGCGACGAATTCTACCCACCGGCACGCACAACCGACTTCGGCGAGCGTTTGCGACAACGCGCACGCGATGTGGAAGTTAAAACTTACGACGACGCGGGCCACGAACTGACGCCCGCGATGAGCGCGGACGTGCGCCGCTGGCTGGTCGCTCGGGCCGAGGGTTGAAGGCCGAGGCGGCGGCCCTGTATAGTCCGCCGCGAGAACGCTCTTGCCCGAACACGCCGCGAAAGTCGAGCCACGATAGATGCGCCGTCTCAAACGTCTCCCGCTCCGGTTCGCGCTGATCGCACTCCTCCTCGCCGCCTTCTCCCTGTCGCACGCCGCCTGCGTCCAGACGCCCGATTCCCCCAAAGACAACGAACGTACCGTCGCGGACGTGCGCGCCGTGCTCGACGCGCAGGTTGCCGCGTGGAATCGTGGCGACATGGAAGGCTACATGGACGGCTACGAGCGCGCGGACGACATCGTGTTCGTCTCCGGCGACACGGTGACGCGCGGCTGGCAGACGGTGCTCGATCGCTACAAGCGTGGCTACGACACGCGCGAGAAGATGGGGACGCTTCAGTTCTCTGAACTAGAGATCAAGCCGCTCAGCCCGTTCTACGCCGCCGCCGTCGGGCGCTGGCACCTGACGCGCGCGAATGATACCCCGCACGGCCGCTTCACACTCCTCTTCCGCCGCACTCCGAATGGCTGGCGCATCGTCCACGATCACACCTCAACCGCCTCGTCTTAAATCGTTCGTCGCGCCTGAACCAGGCCACGAGCGATCTCGCTGGGAGCGCGGGCCATTAGTTTCCACACAAAGCAACAGCGCGTCTTTTTGCGGCTCCGGCGGCCCGATTGCGGAAGGGCTGTGCCCTTCCGCGTGCCCGTCCCTTAACTTCCGGGGCTATGCCCTCGCGCGGGGGCATAGCCCCGGAAAGAAAAAACGCCACTCGTGGTGAGGCGAAGCCTCACCGCATATCAGGCGGCGTCGCCGCGGAACAGCGCCTCTCAACTTGTGTGGAAACTAGTGGCCCCTGCTCTCAGGCGTTTAGCTGATCGAGATCGGGAACAACTCGAATGAGAGCAGGAAGACGGCGAGCGTCACGGCGGCGACGAAGAGGCGCGAGCGTCCGAGCGGCTCTGTCTCGTCTTCGGCCTGTGGGTGCGGCAGGCGGAGCAGGACCAGTAGCAGCAGCGCGTAGAGGAAGCCGCTCGGCGTGTGATGAATGGTCCAGCCGAGGATCGCGCTCGCGGCCATCACCACGAACGCCGCGCGGCCGATCCATTTATGCGCGCGCGGGCCGAGGACGGCGAAGACCGCGTGACCGCCGTCGAGTTGTCCCACCGGCAGCAGATTCAGACTCGTCACCAGCAGCCCGATCCACGCGGCGAAGAAGAACGGATTAGCTTCGGCGTTTCCGACCTGCACGCCGAGCGCGCGATAAAGCAGGCGAAAGAGCGGCTGTTCGTGGAAAAAGATGAGACTGGTGGCCTCGCCGCCGGCCTCGAGCGGCGGTAGCGGCGGCGCGGGCTGCGTCGTCAAAACCGCCGCGACGGCGACGGGGATGATCACGGCGAAGCCGGCGAGCGGTCCGGCCACGCCGATGTCGAAGAGGGCGCGGCGCGTCGGGATCGGCGACTTGATTTTGATGAACGCGCCGAAGGTGCCCGCAAGGAACATGGGCGGCGCAGGCAGGAAGAAGGGCAGCGTCGCCGCCACCCCGTAACGCCGGCACGCGACGTAATGGCCTGCCTCGTGCGCCAGCAGGATCGCGAGCAGCGAGAGGGAGAAAATCACGCCCTCCGCCAGTATCTCAGGGTGTGCGAAGGCGTAACGGACGACGCCGGCGACCGACAGGATGTAATAGGTCGGGACGTGAGTGAAATAATCGAGCCAGCGGGCGGGTTCGGCGAGCGCGGGCTCCGGCAACTGGTCAATGGCGAGCATGACGCCGCTGAACGTCGTGGTCAGCAGCGTCAGCAGCAACAGCCCCGTGTGTCGCACCCACTCGCGCGTGGTCGGGAACTTGAAAGCCGTGACGAGTGTCGAGCGACGAGTGACGAGTCGGTGAGAGTCAGACCTCAGGTGTGTGGCCGACGCCAAAAGCGGAGCGACCGTAGTGGTAGCCGCTCCGCTCGTGTCTCGATTGACGAAACTCTCCCTTAAAACTTGCTCGTCACTCGTCACTTGTCACTCGTTACTCGTCATGGCTGTTCGGTGTCGTGCAGGTCCGAAGCGTCTTCGGCGACGAAGCCGTGGGCCTGTAGTTCTTTGCCGGGCTTGAAGCGGATAGTCTTGCCTGAAGGGATGGCGACCTCTTCGCCGGTGCGCGGGTTGCGGCCGACGCCGCGCTTGCGCGGCTTGACGATGAAGACCCCGAAGCCGCGCAACTCGATGCGCTCGCCGCGCGCCAGCGCCTCTTTCATCGAATGGAAAAGCGCCTCCACGGCCTGCTCGGCCTTCATCTTGGGGACGCCCGTGCGATCCGCGACGCGGTTCACGATGTCGAGTTTGATCACGCTGCTTCGTTGCCTCCGTCCATGCGTTTTAAGGGGTGTGTAAAGACTATCAGGGAAAAGCTTTGCGGCCTCAGCGAGCCGATAATAGAGACGCGCGCCGAGGGCTGTCAAGGATGTACGGGAAACCGCCCCGCCGCAGTCGCCGAATGTCCCGCGGCGGCATCCGGCGGGCGCATCACAGCCGAGGCGGGCTTGCGTTGACAACCAACGGGGCCGCCGCTAACCTCGAAATCGAGTCGGCCGGACGCGCGTGTGGCGCAACGAGCGCGGACCTGAAATTCTGATGCTGAGAGCAGCTTTTGATTGAGTGCTGGGAAGGAACCTTCCACCGCGGAGACGCAGAGTTGACGCCGAGAATCGCAGAGAGTTGAAGGCTTAATTCTCTGC
>JBOGOY010000606.1:0-3570 GCA_050748185.1 Pyrinomonadaceae bacterium | reverse complement strand
TCTGTGACCTCTGTGGCTTACTGATGGCGCAGGAACAAGCTTTAGCCCGCTTTCGAGCTACTGGCCGTGTTGCCGCCGCCGAGCATATCGTCGAGCGACGTGTATTCGAGCCCCTGCGCCTGCGCGACCGCCTCGTAAGTCAGCTTGCCGGCGTAAGTGTTGACGCCCTCTTTAAGTCCTTCGTCCGACGAGATCGCTTCGAGGAAGCCACGGTTGGCGAGCTTCAGCGCGTAAGGCAGCGTCGCGTTGGTCAGCGCGAAGGTTGAGGTGCGCGGGACCGCGCCGGGCATGTTGGCGACACAATAGTGCAGCACACCCTCGACGTAGTAAGTCGGGTCCGAGTGAGTGGTCGGGTGGGTCGTCTCAATGCAGCCGCCCTGATCTACCGCCACGTCCACGATGACCGCACCGTTCGGCACGTCTTTGAGCATCGCCCTCGTCACCAGTTGCGGGGCCGCCGCGCCGGGAACCAACACCGCCCCGACGATGAGATCCGCCCGCGAGATGGCGTCGTGGATCGCATAGGCCGAAGAAGCCAGCGTCGAGACTTTCGAGAGGAAGATGTCGTCCAGTTCGCGCAGCCGGTCGAGGTTGTTGTCGATGATCGTGACACGCGCGCCGAGGCCGACGGCCATCTTCGCCGCGTTGGTCCCGACGACGCCGCCACCGATGATCACAACGTGCGCCGCGGGCACGCCCGGCACGCCGCCCAGCAGCACCCCGCGTCCGCCCTTCATCTTTTCGAGATAAGTCGCGCCCACCTGAATCGCCATCCGCCCCGCCACCTCTGACATCGGCGTTAAGAGCGGCAGCGTGCCCCGCCGGTCGGTGATCGTCTCGTAGGCGATACCCGTCACCTTGCGCTCCAGCAGTTGCTTCGTCAGTTCGTGGTCGGGCGCGAGGTGTAGATAGGTGAACAGCAGTTGCCCCTCGCGCATCCGCGGATACTCGGGCGCGATCGGCTCTTTGACCTTGATGATCATGTCGGCCTGTCCCCACACCTCGTCCGCCGAGTCGAGGAGTTGAGCGCCCGCGCGCTCGTACAACTCGTTCTCGAAGCCCGAGCCCTCGCCCGCGCCGCGCTCAACCAGTGTCTGGTGTCCCGCGTCCGTTAGCGCGCGCACACCGGCCGGCGTCAGGCCGACGCGGTACTCGTTGTCTTTAATCTCTTTGGGGAGTCCAATGATCACTGTGATGATTCTCCGATCGTTGGGATTTTGAGTTCAGCGACGAATTGGAGCGGCGTCGGAGCAGACTAACCGCTCGCCTTAAACAATCTCGCTCAGACGGCGCGCCATGTAAGCCTCTATGTCCGGCCCGCCGGGATTTGTCAACACCGCCTCCAACCAAGCATCGCGCTCGTGGGCCTGCACGCGCAAGTCCCAGACGCAGGCCGAGAGGCCGGTCGGCGTGATGTATTCAAGATTTTCCAGTTCGCCCGAAGGGCCGGCGTACACGTGGTGGTGCAGTTCGTTTTCGTCGGCCCACCAATCCACGAAGACGAAGTTGGCACCACGCCCGTCGTGGACGCCGACGAAGCCGACGCCGTAGCGACTCTCCGTCATGCCGGGTTGCGGCAGGCGCTCACGCGCCAGACGCTTCGCTGCCTCGACCAGTTCCGCCCGCGGCGATTCACGCCGGTACGCGATGCCGTAAACTTTCAACCGCCAGCCTTCGACGCCGCGCCACTCTTCGAGATAGCGAATGGGCCGCGGCTCATATGGCTCTCGCAACAACATGGGAGAGGAGAGAGGAGAGAGGAGAGAGGGTAGAAGGAACTTCTCACCACCCTCTATCCTCCATCCTCTCCCCTCTTTCATTGCGGGTCTTCCACCAGATCGATCTGCGCGCGTTGGAGTTTGCCGCTGTAGTCCACGTAAACCGACTTCCATTCGGTGAAGATGTCCAGAACCTGCGTGCCGGCTTCGCGGTGGCCGTTGCCGGTGGCTTTGGTCCCGCCGAACGGCAGGTGAACTTCCGCGCCGATGGTCGAAGAGTTGACGTAGAAGATACCGGTGTACATGTCGTTCATCGCGTGGAAGGCGCGGTTCACGTCCTGCGTGTAGATCGCGGCCGACAGGCCGTAGCGCACGCCGTTGGCGATCTCGACCGCCTCCTCCAGCGAGTTCGTCGGGATGACCGAAGTGACGGGGCCGAAAATCTCTTCTTGCGCGACGCGCATCTGTGGGTCCACGTCGGTGAACACCGTCGGTTCGATGAAGAAGCCGTCGGCGTATTCGCCCTCGGTGAGGCGGTGGCCGCCGGAGGCCAGCGTCGCGCGGTCTTCGCGCTGGCCGACTTCGACGTAGCCCATGATCTTCGCGACCGCGTCGGCGTTAATGACTGGTCCCATCTCGGTCTGCGAATCGGCCCCGTTGCCGACGCGCAAAGTCTGCACGCGCTCGACCAGTTTCTGCACAAACTTCTTGTAAACCTTCTTATGGACAACGACGCGCGAAGAGGCCGTGCAGCGCTGGCCCGAGGTGCCGAACGCGCCCCACACCGTCCCTTCGATCGCGAGGTCGAGGTCGGCGTCTTCCATCACGATGATGACGTTTTTGCCGCCCATCTCTAGAGAACAGATCGCGTTACGATCCGCGCAGGCCGAGGCGACGAGGCGGCCCGTCGCGGTCGATCCCGTGAACGAGATGAGGCGCACCGACGGGTGCTCGGTCAGAGTCTTGCCCGCCGGGTCGCCGTAGCCCGTCACCATGTTGACGACGCCCGGCGGAATCCCCGCCTCTTCGCAGGCCTTGACTAAGTTATAAGTCGAGAGCGGCGTATCTTCGGCCGGTTTGATAACGACAGTGTTGCCGCACACCAGCGCCGGGATCAATTTCCATGAAGGGATCGCCATCGGGAAGTTCCACGGCGTAATCAGCCCGCACAGGCCGACCGGCTGGCGGACGCACATCGCGAACTTGTCGGGCATCTCGGCGGGCGTGGTGAAGCCGTGGAGGCGGCGGCCTTCGCCGGCCGTGTAGTAGGTGCAGTCGATCGCCTCTTGCACGTCGCCGCCCGTCTCTTTGAGCACCTTGCCCATCTCGCGCGTCATGTCGGCGGCGTAAACGTCTTTGTGACGGATCAAAATCTCACCGAGGCGAAAGAGAATTTCGGCGCGGCGCGGCGCGGGCGTCCGCCGCCAACGTTCGGCCGACGCGCGCGCCGACTCGACCGCGCGGTTGACGTCCTCCGCGGTCGAGAGCGCAAAGCGCCCTACGAGATCGCGCGTATTGGCCGGGTTGCGGTTCTCGAAAAACTCGCCCGACGCGCTCTTCACCCATTCGCCGCCGATGTAGTTGTGGTAAGTCTTGACAGTCGCCGCGCGGGGCTTATTACGACGGCCCGCCGCGGCCGTCCGGTTGCTTTGTTTATTCGCGGTTTTAGAGAGTGCTTTTTTCGCTTGAGACATAAGGGAGTACTCAGCTCTCAGCTGTCAGCTAACAGCCTAAAGCAAATAGCTGACTGCTGAGAGCTGACCGCTGAAGGCTATTGAAACGTGAACTGAATGATCGTCTGGAAGACGCGGCCGCCGCGCTCGTAGGCGACGTTGAGGACGACGGCATCGCC
>JBOGOY010000605.1:0-3576 GCA_050748185.1 Pyrinomonadaceae bacterium | reverse complement strand
CGCCTCTTCGTTTCTGTCTGCGGCGAAATCTGCGTCGATCGCGCGCGAGGTTTAGGGCTTAGCAGCGCCCTTTTTGCCGGCCGGCGGGACAGCGCGGGGCAGTTCGCCCTCGTTGATCTGTGGAGCTTCGGGCGTCTGTAGTTTCGGTTTGTTGCGGCGCAGCACGGGCGGGAGTTTGGGGCGGGGGAGGTTGACGGTATTGACCGAGTCTGTGCGCCGCAGGATCGCGCCACCGCGCCCCGCCACCCACGCCGCCGTGCCGCCGCGGTAGGCCACTGCGTAGAGCGGAACGCCGGTCGCCGTCGCGAGCGGTTCCCACGTCGCGCCCCCATCGCGCGTTTGCAGGATGCGCCCTTGGTCCCCCACGACGAGCGCGTCGTCTCGCGACGCGAGCGAAACCGAATAGAGATTAAGGTTGACGCCGCTCTCCTGATCCTTCCACGTCTGGCCGCCGTCGTCGGTCGCAAAAACCAAACCCTTCTCACCGACCACGAAGCCGCGTCCGCCGGTTGCGAACGCCACGTCGTAGAGCCACTCTTTGCTGTTCGCGTTGACGAACGCCCAAGTCTCGCCGCCGTCCTCAGTCCGCAGAATAAGCCCGCCCGAGCCGACCGCGACGGCGCGCTTTTCGTCGGCGTAGGCGACCGATTCCAGCCAGCCGGCGGTGTTCGAACGGCGGCGCTTCCAAGTCTTACCGGCGTCCTCGGTCGAGAGGATGGTGCCGCGCGCGCCGACCGCGAGACCCCGTTGGTCGTCCGCAAAATGAACGCCGAAGAGGTCCGTGTCGGTCCCGTCCGTGTCCGTCTTCTCCCACGTCACGCCGCCGTTCTCCGAGCGTAGGATCGTGCCGCGCTCGCCCGCTGCCCAGCCGAGTTGCTCGTTGAAAAAGAAGACGGCGTTCAAGCGCGCCTCGGTGCCCGAAGGCCGCACGGTCCAACGTCTGCCACCCGAAGCGGTGTAGAGAATTTTACCGCGCGCGCCGACGGCCCAGCCGCGCGCGCCGTCGAGGAAGTGTATGTCGGCCAGATCGTCGCGCCCGCCCTCGGTCAGCCGACGCCATTCGAGGCCGCCGTCGTCGGTCCTCAAGATCAGCCCATCGCGCCCGGCAGCCCAGCCGGTGTTCTCGTCCGCGAAGTGGACGGTGGTCAGACGCGGGCGCGTCTTGACGCTGATCGGCAGCCACGTGATGCCCCCGTCGGCCGTGGTCAGCACGACGCCGTCGTCGCCGGTGGCCCACCCGTGCTGTTCGTCCATGAAGAAGACCGACAGCAGATCGGCCCGCTGATAGACCTCGACGCGCGACCAGTTCTTGCCGCCGTCTTGCGTCCGCAATACTGTTCCGCCGTAGCCGACCGCGACAGCCCGCTTGGTCCCTTTGATGAAGGCGACGCCCGTCAGCGGCATCGCGCTGTCAAGTGTCTGTTTGCGCCAACTATGGCCGCCATCTTCGGTGACGAGAAGCGTCCCACGCTCGCCAACCGCGACGCCGGTACTGCCGTCGGCGAACGCGACCGAGAAGAGGTGCGTCCTGACGCCTGACGCTTGTTCCTTCCACGTCAGCCCGCCGTCGGTCGTGGCGACGATGCTGCCGTAGGTGCCGACGGCCCAGCCGAACTGTAACTTGTCGCCCGCGAAGGTAACGTTGTAGAGGTGGTCTTTAATCTTCGTCGGCCGCAGCGTCCAACGGTCGCCGCCGTCCATCGTGGTCAGCACCACGCCGCGCGCCCCGACCGCGACGGCCGCCCGCTCGTCCTTGACGAACAACCCGTAGAGCGTGGCGACGGCCGGCGACGGCTGGCTCTCCCACTCGAAGCCGCCGTCGTCCGTCCTGAGCAGCGCGCCACTCGACCCGACCGCCCACCCGTGCCGCTTGTCGGCCGCGAACCTCACCGCATGAATCTGGTTTCCCTGCGGCAGAGGGTTCTGCCACAGCCACCCGCGCTTCCGCGTCTGCCCAGACGACAACACCACGCCACACACCAGCAGGAAGCTGACGATGGTGAGCAGTCGCGCGATGGATGAAGGTTGGGCAAGCATCGATTTGAAGAAATATCTTGTTAAGGGCGTTCTTCTGTGATCAGCTTTTTCACCGCCTTGTACGGTAATGCCAGCACGTCTGACACTTTTCCAAGCGTCTTTGAAACGATAGGCTGATTGTTGTCGGGCACAAACACAACATCACCTAATGTTCCAACCTCCAATGTTACGTCGAGGTGCGAACTCTCGCCGGCTCGTAAAATAAAATCGGTTTTCCTGAAGAGATTGAAACCGGGTGCGATGATGGTCAATGTGTAAGAGCCTGCTTCGAGCGTTTGAAAACGGAAGGTTCCCTCCTCATCCGACAGCGCGGAAATTTCAACCTTGGTTTTATTGTTGAGTAGCGTGACGGTCGCGCCCACGATGACGGCTTTGTTTATATCGTAAACAGTGCCGCGCAACGTCGCCGTCTTTGTTGGCACTCGTCGGACTAACTCCCCCTGCTCAGTCGCGCGCGGTGCTTGGGCTGCCGCTTTCTCAGGCGGGCGTTCCTGAGACTGAGTGAGAGGCGTCGCGCTTAAACTCAATAGCGCTGAGAAAGCCGCCCCGACAATTTTCGGAGCACGTAGTTTGAATGAGGAAAGTCGTAACGGCTCGTCGGCCGTCAAGATGCTGCCGTCCGGGCGGCGGATGATTCTGGCGCACAGTCGCCTCTGCGTGTTGGCGACGAGGTCTTCGGCCTGCCTGCGCGTCAGCTTCGAGATGTCGTAAACGTGCTTATCGCATTGGCCGCAGAAGCGCACGCGCTCGTCGCCGTCCATCCGGTCCCAGTCGTTCGCGCAGGGCGAGCCGACATAGATGCGATCCAATTTGCTCTGTCGCGCCATTACAAATTTCCTCCGCCTAAAGCCGTCTGCCTATGCCTTAATAATCTGTCATCGGCGCTCTTCAATGATCATTTCGGAGAGCGGCTTGCCGCTGACTTCGACCGGTTGGTATTGATCGAACTCACCCGTTGTTTCATCACTCCGGTTAACAGGCGCGATGACACCTTTCGCAGCCAGATAATCTTCAAATTCATCTTCCGTCATCGTCGGCTCGGACTCGGATAGAAGGGAATCAACCAGCGCCCTAAGTTGCCGTAGTTCGTCCGGGTTCAGTTCCTTAGCTTCCTGAATGACCTTCTCTAATGTTGCGCTCATTTCTCTTTCCTTCATTCCGGCGAGGCGCGGAACAACTTGCTTCCCCAGACCATCATAAAGTTACCGTGGGTTTCAGTTTCTCGCTGGCATCGCAGGATTATGTTATCCAGTCGCGGCTCCTGATCCAACTGCCTCGGCCGCCTCGCGCAGCACGTCCTCATCGACGGAACCGAGCGCGGCGATGCGGCGGGCGGCGCGGTCCACGGCCTCTTGGACGCGGTGGCCGGCGTGGCCTTTAATCCACTGCCACTCGATCTGGTGCGAGTCGGCCGCGCGGTCGAGGCGCGCCCACCACTCATGATTCGTTTTGCGGCGAAAGCGCCCGCTCATGGTCTCGACGACGTAGCGCGAGTCGGACAGGACTTTCACGCGGCACGGCTCGCGCAAGGATTCGAGG
>JBOGOY010000604.1:0-3580 GCA_050748185.1 Pyrinomonadaceae bacterium | reverse complement strand
CGCGATCAGCGTGCCGCTCTCGATCGGGGTGGCGGTCTTCCTCGTCGAGCAGGCTCCGGCCCGGCTTGCGCGCCCGCTCACGTTTCTGGTCGAACTGCTCGCGGCGATTCCCTCAGTGGTGTTCGGCCTGTGGGGCATCTTCGTGTTGGCTCCGTTCATGCGCGAGCAGGTGATGCCACCGCTGCAACAGTGGTTCGGCTGGCTGCCTCTGTTTCAGGGCAACATCACCGGCATCGGGCTGCTGACGGCCGGCGTCATCCTCGCGATCATGATCACGCCGATCATCTCGGCGGTGGTGCGCGACGTGTTGGCCGCCGTGCCGATGTCGCAGCGCGAGGCGGCGCTCGCGCTCGGCGCGACCAAGTGGGAGACGACCCGCGTCGTGCTGGCGAACGGCGGCCCCGGCATCGCCGGCGCGATCATCCTCGGATTGGGGCGCGCGGTCGGCGAGACGATGGCCGTGACGATGCTCATCGGCAACCGCCCGGAGGTCAGCGCGTCCCTGTTCGAGCCGTCGTACACCATCGCCTCGGTGCTCGCCAACGAGTTCCGCGAGGCGACCGGCGACCTCTACGTGAGCGCACTCGTCCAACTCGGCTTGATCCTGTTCCTCGTCACTTTCATCATCAACGGCGTGGCCCGCCTGCTCGTCTGGAGCGTGACGCGCGGCACGTCTGGCACGGCACGGGCATAGCCAAGTAAGGATGAAGGATGCAGCAGGCAGGATGAAAATTCCTCTTCGGGCTTCATCATTGGCGCTTGATTGTTATGGCGACTGAAGTGAACAAGTGGGACGGGAGACGGCGGCTGTCGAGCGCCTTGATGACGGCGCTGACGGCCGCGTGCGCGCTGTTCGCCGTCATCGTCCTCATCCTCATCCTCGGCTACATCGCGGCGCGGGGCATCAGTTCGCTCAACTTACAATTCCTGACCGACATCCCGCGCCCGGTCGGCGAGGGCGGCGGCATTGGCAACGCCATCGTCGGCTCGCTCGTGTTGCTCGCGCTCGCCTCGGCCGTCGGGCTGCCGCTCGGCATCGCCACCGGGGTGTACTTGGCCGAGTACGGGTCGAATCGCTTCGGCGGCCTCGTCCGCTTCGTCGCCGACACGATGACCGGCGTGCCGTCGATCGTCGTCGGCGTCTTCGTCTACACGATCATCGTGCTGCCGATGCGACAGTTCTCGGCGCTCGCGGGCGGCGTGGCGCTGGCGCTGATCATGCTGCCCGTGGTGGCGCGCACGACCGAAGAGATGGTCCGACTGGTTCCCGCTTCTTTGCGCGAAGGGGCGCTCGCGCTTGGCGCGCCGCAGTGGCGCGTGACGCTCGGCGTCGTGCTGCCGGCCGCCGCCTCCGGCATCGCCACCGGCGCGATGCTCGCCGTCGCGCGCATCTCCGGCGAGACCGCGCCGCTGCTGTTTACGGCGCTCAACTACAACAACTACAGTTACTATCTGGACCAGCCAATCGCGTCGCTGACGGTGCAGATCTACAACTACTCGATCTCGCCCTACGACGAATGGCACGCGCAGGCGTGGGCCGCCACCCTCGTGCTGATGGCGCTCATCCTCGTCATCAACATCGCGGTGCGGTTTTTCACGCGGACAAGATTTTGAAAGAGTAGTCAGTAATCAGTAATCAGCCAAAAGCTAACTACTGACTACTGACTACTGACTACTGACTACTGACCATGTCCACCAGCGTACCGACGCCAGCCGTACAGCCGCGCGACGATGCACGGGCGCGTCAGCCGAACGGGGAGCCCCCGCCGGTCAAGATCAGCGTGCGCGGCCTGAACTTCTTTTACGGGCGGGCGCAGGCCCTGCACAACATCTCTCTGAACTTGCGCGAGCGCGTCGTGACGGCCTTCATCGGCCCCTCCGGCTGCGGCAAGTCCACGTTTCTGCGGACGCTGAATCGGATGAACGACACGATTCCGGCGACGCGCGTCGAGGGCGAGGTGCTGCTCGACGGCGAGGACGTGTACGCGCCCGGCACCGACGTGGTCGCGCTGCGCCGCCGGGTCGGGATGGTCTTCCAAAAGTCGAACCCGTTCCCGAAGTCGATCTTCGACAACGTCGCCTACGGTCTCAAAATCAACCGCCTGACGACGAGTCGGAGCGAAACGGATGACCGCGTCCGCGAGGCGCTCGAAGACGCGGCGTTGTGGTCGGAGGTCAAGGACCGTTTGAAGAGTTCGGCGCTTGGCCTCTCTGGCGGGCAGCAGCAGCGTCTGTGTATCGCGCGGGCGCTGGCCGTCAAGCCCGACGTGCTGCTGATGGACGAGCCGGCCTCGGCGCTCGACCCGATCGCCACGCAGAAGATCGAGGAGTTGATCTTCAAGCTGAAGCGCCAGTACACGATCATGATCGTGACGCACAACATGCAGCAGGCCGCGCGCGTCTCGGACGAGACGGCTTTCTTCTGGCTGGGCAAACTCATCGAGGTCAACCCGACCGAGAAGATGTTCACCAACCCCGTCGAGAAGCTGACGGAGGATTACATCACGGGGAGGTTTGGATGATAGTCAGTGGTCCGTGGTCAGTTGTCAGTCGCACGTGAGTGGCAACCTGATCAATCTCGGGGCAAAGCTCAAGACCAAGCGGCACTGAACAACGGACCACTGACAGTATTTAGCCATGGAATACCACAGACACTTAGACGACGAACTGGACGCCCTGCGCCACCGCATCCTGCTGCTCGGAGGCGAGACCGAGACGGCCCTCCAGCGAGCGATGTTCTCGCTGGTCGAGCGCGACAGCGAAGCGGCGCGCGAGGTGCTCAGAAACGACGATCAGATTGACCAGCTCGAGGTGGAGATCGATCGCCTCTGCATCGACGTGCTGGCGCTCAGGCAGCCGGCCGCGCGCGACCTGCGCTTCGTCGTCTCGGTGGCGAAGATCACGCCGATCCTCGAACGCATCGCCGACCACGCCTGCAATATCGCCCGCGCCGCCATCGATCTTAATGACGAGCCGCGGTTGAAGCCGCTGGTCGATCTGCCGCTGATGGCCCTGCATGCCTCCGGAATGCTGCGCTCCGCGCTTGACGCCTTCACCTCGGGCGATGCCGCTCAGGCCCGCGAGATCATCGCCCGCGACGACGAGATCGACGAACTCTATGATCGCGTCTTCCACGACCTGCTCCGGATGATGGTCGCCGAGCCCTCGACCACGACGCGCGCCGCCCGCCTCCTCTTCGTCGGCAAACACCTCGAACGCATCGGCGATTACGTCACCGACATCTGCGAACTGACCGTTTACATGACCGAGGCGACTTTCATCAAACACAGCAACTAAGGGAGGGATGAGGGATGAGGGATGAGGGATGAATTACTGCGGGATGACATGTTCATCCCTCATCCCTCATCCCTCATCCCTTCAGCTTATGAAGCCTGTGCTCATCATCGAAGACGACCCCGACATCGCGGAGGGGCTGCGGTTCAACCTTGAGCGGGAGGGGCTGGAGGCGCGCGTCGCGCTGACGGGCGAGCAGGGGCTGGCCGCCGCCCTAGATCAGAAACAGCCGCCCTCGCTCATCATTCTCGATCTGATGCTGCCGGGCATGAGCGGCACGGAGTTG
>JBOGOY010000603.1:0-3584 GCA_050748185.1 Pyrinomonadaceae bacterium | reverse complement strand
TTATTCATCATTCCGCACTCATCATTCCTACCCTCTGTGTCCTCCGCGTCCTCCGTGGTGAAATGATTTTTTTTACTCACTCAACGCGGAGCACAGACCTTGTCCACCGCCTCGGCTAAAATCTTCGCCGGCCAGACGCCGAAGAGCGCGTACCTGCAAGCGCTCAGGCTGATCGGCAACCCCGGCGCGTTCGTGCGCGCCAACCTCGTGATGATCTGGTTGGCGCTCTTCATCCTGTTTTGGGCCTTCAACCCGATCAAGGCGCTACCGTATCCTTCGGAAATCTGGGGCGCGCTCAAACAGATGGCGCAGCTCAAGGGCTCGCAGGGGTTGATCTACAACACCTACATCACGCTGAAGCTAAACGTCGTCGGGCTGCTGTATTCGACGATCATCTCTCTGCTCATCGCCTACTTGAGCGTGCTGCCGCTGTTCCAGCCGCTCAACAAGACGGTCCAGTGGTTGCGCTACATCCCGATCGTCGGTTTCAACCTCGTCTTCCTGACGCTGTTCACGATCGGGTGGCCGATGAAGGTGGCGATGCTGACGGTGGGAATGTCCTTCTTCCTCGTGACGAGCATGACGGGCGTCATCGCCTCGATCCCGCGCCTCAAATATGAACTGGCGCGCGTGCTCGGTTATAACGACTGGCAGACGTTTTACACGGTCGTGGTGCGCGGTACCGCGCCGCAGATGATCGACATGATCGCGCAGAACGCCGCCATCGGCTGGGTGATGATCACGGCCATTGAAACCTACAATCGCACCGAGGGCGGCATCGGCAGCCAGATTTACGCTTACTCTTCGGTCAACAACCTGCCGGCGGTGTACGCCTACCTGCTCGTCATCGGCGTCGTCGCGATTCTGGAAGACTGGCTCTTCGTGCTTTTGAAGCGCCTGCTGTTCCCTTACACGACCGTCGCGGAGAGGGCTTGAAGAAGTGATGGGTGAAAGGTGACGGGTGACAAGTTCAGAACTTGTTTTTACTCGTCACTCGTCACTCGTCACTCGTCACTTAAGAAATGTCCGAAGTCGAAAATGTTAATCAGTATGAGTGCGAGCCGGGGCCGCTCGCGGGGACGGCGGAGTTGTTGGAGCCGCTGCTCGTCGTGGACAAGCTCGACAAAGGCTTTCGCGCCAACGACGGCTCGATGCTGCTCGTGTTGAAAGATTTCTCGCTCAGGATTCAGGACATTAAAGGCAAGCCACAGATCGTCAGCCTGCTCGGCCCTTCAGGCTCGGGCAAGACGACGGCGCTGCGAATCATCGCCGGGCTGGACCAGCCGACCGCGGGCTGTGTGATGATTTCGGACGGCGAGGGCAAGCCCCTGCGGCCCGTGCGCGTCGGCGATGTCGGCGTGGTCTTCCAGCGCTACCCTTTGTTCGACGATCGGACGGTGCTGAAAAACATGATCGAGCCGGCGGTGCGTGCGGGGATGAGTAAGCCGGCGGCCCGCGACAAAGCGGCGCAACTTTTGGACGAGTTCGACATGGTGAAGCAGGGGCTGGCGTGGCCGCAGCAACTCTCAGGCGGGCAGCGCCAGCGCGTCGCCATCCTGCAACAACTGATGCAGGACCGGCACTTCATCATCCTCGACGAGCCGTTCTCAGGGTTAGACCCGGTCAACATCACGAACGTCATCACGCTGCTCTCGCGCGTCGCGCACCGCCACACGCTCAACACCTTTCTTATCGTCACGCACGACGTCACCTCGGCGCTCATCATCTCCGACGCGGTCTACCTCTTGGGGCGCGAGCGCGATGCCGGCGGGGGCCAGCAGCCCATCCCCGGCGCGCGCGTGATGAAGGAGTACAATCTGATCGCCGAGGGGCTGGCCTACCGGCCGGACATCGAAGACCTGCCGCGGTTTTCGGAAATCAGGAAAGAGATTAAGCTGGTCGAGTTCCCGAAGCTGTGAGCTTGCCGAGCAGGAAATTAACCACCGAGGACGCGGAGGACACAGAGGAAGCAAACGATGAACGATGAATGCGGAATGATGAATAGAAAGACAAACCGCGGTTTATTCATCGTTCATCATTCCACTTTCATCAATTCCTTCAGTGCCCTCTGTGTCCTCGGTGGTTAAATCCTCGTTCCGCACTGACGAACTTCGGTTTAGAATCAACAACGCCCACAAGGAGCCACAGATGAGCCACATTGCGGAACAAGTTCACGGCAAATTCAAAGTCTTCGCCGGACCATTGCACGAAGACAACACCATCGGCCCGCTGGCCGAAGAGATTGGCCGCTTCGTGCGCGAGCAGAACGTCGCGGCCAAGTCGATCGGCGTCGAGTATCTGGAGTCGGCCGATCGCCTGATCATCACGCTCGGCTACCGCGACGACGAGCCGGGCTACCCCGTCAACGTCTCCTCCGTCTCGCTCGGCAAGATCGACACGCTCGGCGACGACTTCGCCCAACTCGAACAGGAGATGTTGCGGGCCAGCGCCCGGTTCTCTAACATCATCTGCCACGAACTGTACATCACCGACGAGCACGACTTCATGATGATCTTTATGACGCACGGAGAGCAATGATGAATGCGAAATGATGAATGATGAATAAGAACGGACTGTCTTTCGTTCATCATTCATCATTCATCATTCATCATTTCCTTTTATGTCTGAACCGCGCGACGACAAGACGGGCGCGATCAATTTCGTCAAGGAAGCCCTGAAGAGCGAGTGGAATCTGGGCTTCGTCGGCGTGATGGTCTTCATGATGCTCGTCGTCAACTTCTGGGCCTTCCTGCCGCTGCTGCTCGCCGGGCAACTCGGCGCGGCCCTGCTCGCGCAGAGTCCGATCGTCCAGCGCTACCTCAAGATGCGGAAAGTCTGGGAGCGCAAGACTAAAGACCAAGAGTCGGAGTCGAAGATCGTCGGCGCGCTGCCGCCGCATTATCAGGCCGATTTCGAGACGGTACGCGCGCTCTGCGAGGAGATCGAACGACGCTCGACCGAACTCGGCACCGAGGGGACCAACCGTCTGATCGCCGACGTGGTTGAAAAGCTCTCTTCGTTCCGCTACGAGTACGCGCGGATGCTGCGGGCGCATCATCTGCTCTCGACGCGCAACTACCGACAACTTCAGCAGACCCTGAGCCGCCAGATCGAACAGGCCGAAGGCGCGCTCGAACGCGAAGAAGCGCGGCCGGTGCGTTACGCTTTGACGCAGAACCTGAGCATCCTCAAACAGCGGCTCGGGCGTATCCGAAAGCTGGACGAACTGGTGCGCCTGATGGAGGCGCGTTTGCAAGTGATCAAAAACTCGCTCGGTTTGATTCAGGACGAGGTTTACACCTTCACCGACGTGGCCGGCATACAGGGCCTCGTGGATAACCTGCTAATCAATCTGAGCATCAGCGACGAGTTCCGCGCTGAATACGAAGACGTGCTGAACGTCGAGGCCGACGAAGCCGGCCTGTCGGCACTGGAAAGCACGTCCGCGTCGCCGCGCGCCCCGGAGTCGGCCGCCGTGACAGCGAACGACGCCGCCGCGCGGGCACGCCAGCAACAGCAGGCGCGCGCGCGCCAGTCGCAGCGGCTCAAGTGAGATCGTCCCCGACCTATCAACCGCCGAACAA
>JBOGOY010000602.1:0-3596 GCA_050748185.1 Pyrinomonadaceae bacterium | reverse complement strand
CTCCAAGCCTTCGCCCATCTTGTAGCGGGTGAAGCGGCGCACGGTGATGTTTTCTTTGATCGTTGCAACCTTCTCGGTGAGTAGGTCGCCGACGGTCTTCGCCGGGTCTTTGACGAACGGCTGGTCGAGCAGCACCGCTTCCTCGTAGTACTTGTTGATGCGGCCCTCGACGATCTTATCGATCACCTGATCGGGCTTGTTGGCGTTCTTCGGATCGTTCTTGGCCTGCGCGCGCGCGATCTCGCGCTCCTTGTCGAGCGCGTCGGCCGGGACTTCGGCGCGCGTGACATAGCGCGGCTCGGCCGCGGCGATGTGCATTGCGATGTCCTTGATGAGCGCCTGAAAGTCTTCGGTGCGCGCGACGAAGTCGGTCTCGCAGTTGACCTCGACAAGGACGCCGACCTTGCCGCCCATGTGAATGTAAGAGCCGACCGCGCCCTCGGCGGCGATGCGCCCTTCCTTTTTCTTGGCCGAAGCCAGCCCGCGCTTGCGCAGGATTTCGATCGCCTGCTCCTCGCTGCCGCCGGACTCGACGAGCGCGTTCTTACACTCCATCATCCCCGCGCCGGTCTTCTCACGCAGCGCCTTCACTGCCGCCGTTGTGATCTCTGCCATACCTTTGTCTCCTAAAAAAAGTAGTCAGTAATCAGTAATCAAGGAAACAGCTTTGGCTGATTACTGACTACTGATTACTCCTAAAGTAAAGCGCAGCCCGGCGGTGTCGTCCGCTACGAGAGGCTGCGCTCGCCGTAAGATAATTGTCAGTAACCTGCCAGTTAGTAAATCAGTGTTCGATTCGGCCCGCCGCTGATTAACGCTTGCTGACTACTGATTACTCTGAAACTAACTTGCGATACCGACGGTCTCGGCGCCTTTGCTCTGTTCGGGCGAAGTCGAACCCGGCGCGTCAGCCTCGTCTCCCGCGCCGGACGCGCCGGCCACAGGGGCGTGAGTGCCGACCTGCGGGTGATCGCCGATGGCGTCGGGCTGCTGGCCGGTCGCGCCGAAGCCCTGACGGCCCGGAACCGAAACCTGCGTCTCGGCCGAAGGCGCGGCGGCCTCCATGTCGGTCACGTTCTGCGACTCGCGGCCGGGCTCGCGGCTCGTCGTGATGGTCGAAGTGTTGTCACCGCTCGCGCCGCGCTGGGCACGCGGAATTGAAGTCTCGGCTGCTGCCACATCTTGTGGTGCGACCTCTTCATCGTCGGCGCCCTTCGATTGCATTTGCTGGCCTTCAATCACCGCGTCGGCGATGCGCGAGGCGAAGAGTCGGACGGCGCGCAGCGCGTCGTCGTTGCCGGGGATGACGTAATCTACGCCCTCGGGCGAGCAGTTAGTGTCAACCACCGCGATCACCGGGATACCGAGGCGGTTGGCTTCGGCGACGGCGATCTCTTCCTTGCGGACATCGATGATGAAGAGCGCATCAGGCAAGCGCGACATGTTCTTGATGCCGGCGAGGTTCTTCTCCAGAATCTCGCGCTCGCGGTCGAGCTTGATGCGCTCTTTCTTCGTCAGCAATTCGTAACGTCCATCAGACTGCATCGACTCAAGTTCGCGCAGGCGCTTGATCGACTTCTGCACCGTCTGGAAGTTGGTGAGCAAGCCGCCGAGCCAGCGCTGGTTGATGTAGAACTGATTGGCGCGCGTCGCCTCTTCGCGGATGGCGTCCTGCGCCTGCCGCTTCGTGCCGACGAACAGGATGTTGCGGCCGCGGTCGTCGCTCGTCAGATTGGTGACAAAGCCGATGGCGTCGCGGAACATGCGCTGGGTCTTTTGGAGATCGATGATGTTAATGCCGTTGCGCTCGCCGAAGATGTACTCCTTCATCTTCGGGTTCCAGCGCCTCACTTGGTGGCCGAAGTGGACGCCGGCCTCCAAGAGTTCTTTCATCGTAACAGTGACCAAAAGGTAACCTCCTCAGTTGATTGGTTTATGTACTCGCCGCGCTCGAACTGCGCTCCCCGCAGGGGAGGCAACCAACCCGTGTGCGACGATGGGATTGCGGAGCGGCGGGTTTCGGATTGCGGATTAGCAGAACCTGTCTTTCAATTCGCCATCCGAAATCCGCCGCTCCGCAAACGGCGGGTCCGCATCAGGCGGGACTGAGCCTGATGTCGCGGACGCCCCGCAGGATTCCGTCGCCGCCGCGTGTGAGCGTCAGGATCGGCGAGAAAGCGCCGGGCGCGGCGACGCGCTGGCGCGCCGCGTCGGCGATGAATGAATCGCCTTCAAACCAGTATTCGTGAATCCATTGTTCGGCGATCGCGCCGGCCGAAATTTTGGCGTGAATATGCGCCGGGATTCCGCCGCCGGGGTAAGACGCGGGCTTGATGGTGCGGAACTCGTAGCGCCCGTCGGCGCCCGTCCGCATCCAGCCCTTCAGTCGCGGGTCGGGCGATTGGCCGTTGCCATCCCTTTCGGAATAGAGGCCGCGCGCGTCCGTGTGATAGACGTAGAGCAGCGCGCCGGCGAGCGGCTTGGTCCCCTCGGACCCGTAGATCGTGCCTGAGACGATCAACGGCTCTCCCGGCTCGTCTTTCGCGGTGATCGTGATCTTGGCGTCCTTCACCTCCTTCGGCCCGCCCGCGGCGGCGGCGGCGGACGAAGCGTTGACGGCAGCACCGCGGCCGGCGCAGCCGAAGAGCAGTCCGGGGCCAAACGGTAATGCGGCCAGCCCGGCCGCCGCGATGCCGGCGCGTCTGAGAAAGCCACGGCGTCCCGTAGCGTTGGTTTTATCTTCGAGCATCATCCTCACCTTTCTGTATCAATGAAGGCTCACGGGCGGATGTGCCATGCGCCGTTAGTTGGGGCCGGGGAAAGTGATCCACGAAAGCATACGAGGCGACATGAATCTGGAAAGCCTCTCTCGCGTGCATCCACGAAACAATCTCTCCCGGCTGCGGAATCAATCGAATCAAAACGCGAGGTTGGGTCTGTCGAGAATCGTGACACTGGAATTCGCCGGTCGTTTACAGTTACACTGGCGCGCAATTCGACAACGCCGGTTCGTCCAGAGGGTCAAACATTTAGCATGTCACTTCTTCTTCGTCATCTTATACGCGCCTGCACGGTGGTTTTGTTCATGTTCGTCCTGACCGCTGCCGCCGGCGCGCAGCAGCGCCCGCTGCTGACCGAAGACGTGGACATCGTGCCGCCCGGTTCGGTGCGTTTCGAGATCGGCGTCGATTTCAGGCAGGGCGCGAAGTTTCCGTTCTCGGGGCTGACGGGCGATCTGACGCGCGTCGGGGTGGTGGGCGTTCACATCGGGCTGTCGCCGAACGTCGAGGTGCAACTCGAAGGCGTGCTGCAAAACTTCCTGAGCATCAACACAGCGTCGCCGAACCCGCCTGTACCGCGCGGCTTCGCGCCGGGCCGCAACTCGACGAACGACACCGGCGACTTCCGCCTCTCAACCAAGATCAAACTGCGTAACGAGACGAGGCGCGCGCCCGCCGTCGGCTTTCAGTTCGGCGTGGAGCTGCCGAACTCGGACGAGGCGCAGGGCATCGGCGTCAACCAGACCAATGCCTTCGGCCTCGTCCTCCTCGGCAAGAAGTTTGGTCAGGACGATTGCCTCAACATGTTCGCCAACC
>JBOGOY010000601.1:0-3603 GCA_050748185.1 Pyrinomonadaceae bacterium | reverse complement strand
GGCTCGCTCGGCGCGGCGACCTTTCGCTGCTGGGGTTGAATCGACTGTCCCGCTCCGAAGCTGATGGCGATGCCGCCAACGTCGCGGCGCACCTCGACGCGCGCCACGGCTAATGCGGCCAGCGCGCAGACGACGAGCGCGGCGGCGACGGTGCCGGCCTGCATCCAGACGGGCGAGAGCGTGAAGAACTCGCGCAGCGAACTGACCGCATGCCGCCAGTCGCGCGCCGGGCGAGCAGGTGCGGGCAAAGCCGACTCACCCTTCAATATCAAACTGTCGGCCAGCGCGAGAGCCGGAGCTTGTTGCCGCACCGCCTGCCGCCATTCGCCGACGGCCACGCGCACGAAGCCGAAGGCGGCCAACTCATCGTGGCACGCGGAGCAGGCTTCGAGGTGTCGCTCGAAATCGCGCCGCTCGGCGGCGTTCGCTTCGCCGTACAGATAGCCGACGAGTTGCTCGCCGTAGCCGCAGGTGTTGGTGTTGTGCGCCGTGTCTGTCATGGCTTTATTCTCCGACCGCCGCCTCAGGCGTGGGCCGCCGCTTCGACCCCGTACTTTTCCAGCCTTAAACGCAACTGCTTGAGCGCCGTGTAGAGGCGGCTCTTGACCGTGCTCAGAGGAATCTTCAAAGTGTCGGCAATCTCTTGAAACGTCAAATCCTCGAACTCCTTCAACACGATCACTTCACGCAACTCGGGCGGTAGCGCGCCGACGGCCTTTCTCACCGCTTCGGACCTCTCGCGACTCTCTGCCTGCCTGTGCGGCGATGCGCCCGGCGGGGCGGCGAACTGCGCGCCCGTTTCTTCCTGCACGTATTCGAGGGATGTTTCCGGCCGCACGCTCGCACGACGCTGCCGAGAGATACACTGGTTGACCGCGATGCGGTGCAGCCACGAAGAGACTTTGGCCTCGCCACGAAAGCCGCCGAGGTGGCGATAGGCCGCGATGAACGTCTCTTGCGTGGCGTCGCGCGCGTCCTCCTCCCGACCGAGGATGCCGTAGGCCAACGCGAAGATGCGACGCTCCCAGCGCCGCACGATCTCGCCAAAGGCTTCCCGGTCGCCCGCCAGTGCGCGCTCCACGATCTGCTCGTCGCTCCTCGTTACCGTGTCCATTCAATCTTCGCTTTATCGTGCCGCCCTCGCGCGCCGGGCCTGAGCCGGACACGAGAGCTTTTCCGCCTCGCACCCGACGTTTTAGACGCGGGCAGCCAGTTAAAAGTCTGGAAAGATGTTAGTTGAACATCGCTTGTGCCCGGTTGTTTACTCAGATGCCGGTTAGAAAGTTTGGGATTCAGCCCCGCAAGGGGAGGAATTCAATGGCCCGGCCTGCTGAGCGCGCCGCGTCAGGTAACGGGTTTGGCCTGAGCCCTTTCAGGGTGTTGGCTTTGAATTAACGAAATTGAGCAAAGGCGCGCTCCCGTGGCATCAGCAAGCACTGAAATGTCAAATTTGAGATTTGAGATGACAGCGTTCGATAAGGCGCTCTGACAACCCCTGAACTTGATAGAGGGTCTGAAAGGCCTATTAGCGCGAATAAGTTAAACATTGACAAGCATTTTCACGGAACGTACTATGATATGGCCGCGCGCGTCAGCGCAAGGCAGTGCCGCTTCACACAGACATTTTCTGTCCCGCTGTCCTTCGGCCGTTTAGTTCAGAGCCTACAAACCCAGACGAATCCGAACGCATGTTCCTCGAACGCCTCAAGCGTCTGCGCCTGCTCTACATCGTCCTCGGCACGCTGCTCTTCGTCGGCCTGATGCCGCTCGGGCTCGCCGGGTGGATGCTCTCGAACCGCAGCGCCGTCGAGTTGCGTTCGATCGAGAACCGTTACCAAGCCCAACTCGTGCAGGACAAGGCGCGCCAGATCGAATTGTACGGCAAACGTTATCGCGACGTGGTGACGGGGCTGGCCCGCGCCTTCGAGTTGGCCGGCGGCGTCGTGGCAGTCAACGAGGCGGGCGGAGAGATGCGGCTGCGAAAGGCGCTGCTCGACGACCCGAGCCTGATCGCGCTGGCGTTGCTGCCCGTCAGCGGCGAGCCGCACACGGCCTTTAAGCCGGACGTGATCGGCCGCGAAGAGGTAGACGAGAGAGTCGGGCAGGTCTTGGCGCGGATGAACGGCCGCGGGCTGGTGGTGACGCGCCCGCAGTTGATCCGCTCCAGTCAGGAGATGGGGCTGACGGTGGCCGCGCCGGTAATGGGCGGGCCGGACGGCGAGCAGGTCGTCGCGGCCGTGGCCGCCGTCATCTCGTTTCAGGAAGTGTTCGCGGCCGTCCGGCAGGATTCTTCCAAAAGCGAAGAAGAACTGTTAGAGCAGGGTCTGCCGGTAGTCTTTATTATCGATCGAGACGGCCGTGCGGTCGCGCACCCGGACCCGCGCGTCGCCTACACAGAGCGCTCGATGGCCGATCTCAAGGTCGTGCAGGACTGGATCGAGACGGGCGCACAGGTCCAGTCGGCGCTCGAACCCTTTACCGTCAAGCGCGAGGGGCGCACGGCGGAAATGCTCGGTGCTTACGCCACCGCCGAGTTGAACGAAGACATGCCGCTCGGCGTGATCGCGATTCAGGACGAACAGGCCGCGTTGCGCTCCGTCGCGGAAATGCGTCGGCAGACGCTCTTCATCAGCCTGCTCGCGGCCACGTTTGCGCTGCTCATTGGCTTCCTCTTCGCCAAACAGTTGACGCAGCCGGTGAGCGAACTGGCCGAGGGCGCGCAGCGTATCGCCGCCGGCAATTTCTCACAGCGGATCAGAGTCCGCAGTCGAACGGAGTTGGGCGATCTCGGTAACTCGTTCAACCTGATGACCGACCGACTCGAACACTACATCGAAGACCTGCGGAGCGCGGCCGACGAGAACCGTCAACTGTTCCTCGGCACGGTCAAAGCCTTAGCCGCCGCCATCGACGGCAAAGACCCCTACACGCGCGGGCACTCGGAGCGCGTCGCGCGCTTCTCGCTCGCGATCGCGGAAAGGCTGGGGCTGCCCGAAGACGAGACCGAGAAGTTGAGGATCAGCGCGTTGCTGCATGACGTGGGCAAGATCAGCATCGACGACAAGATTCTGAAGAAGCCCGCGCCGCTGACGCCGGAAGAGTATGAGGTGATGAAGGGTCATCCGCAGAAGGGCTACAAGATCATGTCGCAAATCCCGGCGATGAAGGAATTCCTGCCGGGCATGTACATGCACCACGAGATGATCAACGGTCTGGGTTACCCGCAAGGTCTCAAGGGCGACGAAATCCCGATGCAGGCGCGCATCGTCTCGGTAGCCGACACCTTCGACGCGATGACGACCGAACGCCCCTACCAGCAGGCGATGAAGACCGAGGACGCGATCACCCTCATCAAGACCTATGTCGGCACGCGCTACGACGAGCGCGTCGTCGCGGCCTTGGCCGAAGCCATCGACTCGGGCCAACTCAGTGCCGGCCGCGTCAAACTCCGCTCGCACCGCCCGGCAGAAGTTCAACTCGCCGCCGTCCCGCCAACTCCGACTGCTGTCGAGCAGCCAGTCGCCGGCTGATGCTGGCACAGACACGGTTCGACCCAGTTGTTGGCGAATACCGGGAAGAAACCACGGAGACGCCGAGGGGCGC
>JBOGOY010000600.1:0-3611 GCA_050748185.1 Pyrinomonadaceae bacterium | reverse complement strand
AGATAATGGTCCCTTCTCCGCTGGCCGGCAGCGTCTGCGTGAAAGTGTTTTCTCTATAAACGCCGTTCGGGTTGTTGGGGAAAGGGAAAAGGCTGAAGATAGCGTCTGCGTCGCCCGTAGTAGGGAAAAAGAAGTTCGGAGCGCCAACATTGAAGTTTCCACTAAAGTCCAGCAGTGGCGTAGTGAAGATGCCACTGGCCCCTGTACCTCCGAAGCCGCGCTGCGCGACGGTCGGCACCGCAAAGCTTGCCTCTTTGGTTGCGTTCAAGACTTGCCGCTCTGTCGAGACGAAAAAGAAAACTCCCCGCCCGTTAGAGTTGCTTTTGACGATCGGCCCGCCCAGCACGAAACCGCCTTGTCCGAGTGTAAAAGAATCTTCACCACCGCTCTCGTTGCGAATCATGATAGGCCGAGAGTCGATGGGAATAAGCTGGTCAAATTCATTCAAGTCGTCCCTAAATCCTGTGGCAGTGATAACGCTCTGATTACCAACGCGCAGCGAAGAAGCTGCGTTGCCGCTGGTCGTGTCGAAGAAGTTGCGCGAGTTGAGTTGGCTGCTATTCAGGAAGCCGAAGAAAGTGCCGTGAAAATCGTTGCCGCCGGATTTGGAGACGGCGTTGACCTGCGCGCCGAAGTTGCGCCCGTACTGGGCGGGGGCAAGGAGGGTGATGACGCGGTACTCTTGGATGCTCTCGATAGGCTGGGGGACCAGCGCGAGGAAGCCTTGACGCCGGACGCCGATGTCTTCGTCGTTGTTGTCTGACCCGTCCACGGTGAAGTTGTTGCCGCGCGAGCGCAGACCGTTGACGGAGAATTGACCGGCGCTGCCGACGCCCGCGCCGACGCCGGGGCCGGCCACATCGCCTAACGTCGGCGGGGGCGGGGCGACGCCGGGCAACAACAGGGCTAGTTCGTCAAAGGTGCGGATCAATGTGACCGCGCCGAGCGGGAGGGTCGAGACCTCTTTTTCCTGATAGCCGCCGCCGCGCCGCGCGTCAATCCGGTTGATCTCACTTTGTATGTTGGCGTCGAGTAAAGTCTCGCCCTCATCTTCATCAGGTATAGCCGTCGTGGGCGTGGGGGAGGAGACAGGGGTGGGCGTCACACCCGGCGCGGGAGGGACTTCAGGCGTTTGCGTCGGGGCAGCGGCAACTTGAATTCGCTTGAGGCTAATGGGAGGGATCGTCTGCGTCGTCTCAGTGATGTTGATCGTGTAAATCTCGGCATAACGCTCATAATTGGGCTGCTCCACGATCACACGGTAATTTCCGGACTTGATGAAGGGATCGCTGAAATTTCCGTTATCGTCCGTCTCACGAGTTATATCAACTTTGGTATCCAAGTTCCTGACGACCACTGGCACGTTGGGGATGCCGTTACCGTTCTCATCCAGCACTCGCCCTTCGAGTCTGCCGCTGACGGTGCTTTGGGCGTGAGCAGGTGAGGTCAGAAGCAAGCAGGCAAAGAGAATTGAGATGACAAAGAGGAACGATCGCGAGATTGAGGTGGCAAAGCAAGACATGGCATCTCCTTAATGTACGGGCAAGAATTGAAATCGAGGTGCTCGTCAAAGAAGGCGACAAGTCGTCCGCTGAGGGGACAGAGGTGCGTCTGTGGCGAGTACTTGTGAGAAGAAACGAAGCGGCCGTGCGATGCGGCCTGCGTCACAAATTTGATAGTGAACGTGAAGACAACTGAGAGAACTTGCCGCGACCGAAAGAAACAACGACAACAAGCAGGGGTTGGGACCAATCAGTAAGCGCGGCGAATATAGGCTACCAGTTGGTGAGTGTCAAGGGAAATTTCTAACGACGACGGCTTCATTAGTTCGTTAGGCGATGGGACCATCGCTGCCGCGCAATGGTTTCCGTGCGGCGGCATGTGTTTTCACTGGGCGTCGCGCACGAGGCGGAAGCCGGTGGTCGCGTACCGCTTCGTTGGCGCAAACCCTGTGCGGAAGGCGGCGGTGACATTATCGTTCAGCTTGTCCTGATAGTTCCCACCGCGCCTGATTAACCGATTGCGCTTCTCCAAGTTGACCTGCAATTTTTTATTGTCTTTATAGATAGTATTGGCTGAGGACGTCCACTCCGAGGCATTGCCGATCAGATCGAGGATGCCCCACGCATTTATGCCTTTGGGATAGGAACCCACCGGCTTTGGCAGGCCCGTCTCAATGTTGGCGCGCTCGACGCTCCATTCTGGTCCCCAAGGATAAAGATAAGTCGCGTTGCCGCTACGCGCGGCAAATTCCCATTCTTCTTCCGTCGGCAAGCGATACTCCTCACTGTCGCGCTTAGAGCGCCACGCAGCGAAGGCTTTGGCGTCTTCGACCGAAACGTTTCTGACCGGCCACTGCTCTTGTCCGGCTGGCGGTTGGCGGTCAATCCACGGTTTCCAGTCCTTTTCCTCTGTTTTCCCTAACTGTGCCAGTTCGTCATCTTTCGGCACGCGATGATTGGTCTCGCGCACAAACTCGGCGTACTCGGCGTTGGTCACTTCCGTCAGATCCATGTAAAAGGGATCGACCGGGACGGCGTGCGCGGGAAACTCATTGCCGTGTTCCTCAGAGGCCGGGTCCACATCGTTACGCCCCATCAGGAACGTGCCGCCGGGGATTAGGATGTCGCGGGCGGACGTTGGGGTCGAGGTGGGGGAAGGGCCGGGCGTTGGATTCCCACCGTCTTGATTAGACGACGATGGCATTTTCGACCACAGGAGTAAGCTCGCGCCGGTGACTGCGATGAAGAGCACGACGACCGCGGCAATGCCGAGGCGCAGCGCCGAGGAAGTATCGGGCTTTGCAAGAGGTGTGAAGAGTGGGGAATCGTCTGGCGCGGGTGTGCCGGCGGGAATGTCGTCTGTGTGTGTGTGTTGGGTTGTTTCCGTGTGCGCCTGCGTCTCGCGCGTCAGGTTTTCGTAGGTGCCGCCCGGTAGAACCCTGTCGCTGGCGGCAGGTGCGCTCACGCCGGCGAGCCCGTCTGATTCCTCAAGTGGTTCATTGACGATTGCCGTTGATGCATCGCCCGCGGCCGGCTCCGCCGCGGCCAGCCGGCGCGCCTCTTCCTGTTTGATGCTGGCTTCACGCTCGCGGCGACGCTCCTCCTCGGCGCGCGCCAACAGCGCGGCGGCGGCGGCTTCGCGCCGACGTTGTTCTTCGGCCTGTCGCTCTGCTTCTGCGCGTTGCCGTGCCTCTTCCTCTTCACGTCGCTTGGCTTGCTCCGCCGCTGCGGCTGCACGTTGGCGCTTCTCCTCTTCCTCGCGCTTGCGCTGCTCTTCCGCCTCAAGTCGAAGGCGTTCTTTTTCTTCCGCTTTACGGCGTGCCTCCGCTTCAGCACGCAGGCGTTCGGCCTCCGCGACGAGGCGAGCCTCTTCTTCTTGGCGTTTGCGCTGCGCCTCTGCTTGTTGACGGGCTGCTTCCTCCGCGGCGCGCTGGCGCTCTTCTTCCTCCTGACGTTGGCGTGCCGCGGCCTCTGCTGCTTCTTTGCGCCGCTGTTCTTCCTCTTCCTTGGCTTTCCTTCGGCGCTCCTTCTCTTCCTCGCGCTGGCGTCGCGCTTCCGCTTCGCGTTGGCGCGCGGCTTCCAACTCGGCCTGTATGCGTTGCTCTTCTG
>JBOGOY010000599.1:0-3612 GCA_050748185.1 Pyrinomonadaceae bacterium | reverse complement strand
GCTGCAACACCTATGGGGCGATGTGGGGTAGGCGGTGGTCAGTTGTCCGTTGCACCCATTTTGTGAGCGCGCGGATTCCAGTGGAAAGGCTCAAGCCGCGCAACCGGTGAAGCAATGGACAACTGACCACGGACCACGGACAGATTCTTTTGACTTCCCGCCCCGCGCGGGAGCAAAATCACCACACCGAAGGCGCGGGGTACGGACGCCCGAAGGGGGGGTCGCTGAAGGACACACTCTCCCGAACTCTCTCCGCCGTCTCAGTCCGCCGCAGCAACAGATGAACCGAGCAGGAGCGTGCACCGTATGGCTTTAACAAAGGAGGACGTCGTCCGGCAGGCCAAAAACGATCTGGCCCGGCGGCTCGGCGTTAACGCAAATGAGGTTAAGGAAGATTCGGTCGAGGCTGCGGACTTTCCGGATGCGGCGCTTGGGGCTCCGGTCACGGGCGAAATGAGCGCGCAGATGATCACGCCGGGCTGGCGCGTCCGACTGCGCGCTGACGGTAAGGCTTACGAGTACCGCGCCTGCCGCAACGGCCTGCGGCTTTACAATTTCAAGGGCGCGAACCATCGCGTGTGAGTCGTCACTGGCAACAAGGAAGCGTTGAGGTGCAGTTATGAACCGACACAATTTTTTCGGCCACTTAACGCTGGCCGTCGCGGTCGTGATGCTGGCCGCGTTCCTCGGGCAGATGGGGCGGATGTCGAAAGACGCGCCCGTGCCGGGGAAGATGGTCATCACCTATGTCCACAACACGGTTCCGGAGACTGAAGTCGCCGGCAAGGATGACGCCGAAGTCATCGTGCGATTCCGGCCCGGCACCTCTGCTGACGAGATCGACCGACTGACTTCTACGCTGAATGACCGGCTCCAAGACCGCTTCGAGTTCGTCAACGGCGAGGCGGTCATCGCCGACGAAGACGGCTTCTCCGCCGAAGAGGTCGCCGCCCAGTATCGTCGGCAGCCTGAAGTGCTCTACGCCGAACCGAACTACGAGATCAATCTCTCGCCCGTCGCAGACGAAGAATTTCAAGCGGCGGAAGGCTATGTCGGTAATGATGACGACGACGAGCCGCCGGTGATCATGGGCCGCCGGCCGAACGACCAGATGTTCGGAGAGCAGTGGGCGCTCCAGAACACCGGCCAACGCGAGGGCAAGTCGCAGGCCGACATCAGCGCCGTGCTCGCGTGGGAGAAGACGCAAGGGTCTGACAAGATCGTGGTCGCCGTCCTTGATACCGGCGTTGACTACAATCACAACGATCTGAAAGGCAACATGTGGACGCGCCCGGCGGGCGTCGCGCCTTACGAGGATGAAGACCTCGGCGCGTTCGACGACCGATACGGCTTTGACGCCGCCGACAACGACGGCGACCCGATGGACGACAACGGCCACGGCACGCACTGCGCTGGCATCGTCGGCGCGGAAGGCGACAACAGCGAAGGCATCGCCGGCGTCAACTGGAAGGTCGAGATCATGCCGCTCAAGTTCCTCGGCCGCGGCGGCTCGGGCACTACGAAGGACGCCATCGAGAGCATCAATTACGCCATCGATCGCAAACGCGCCGGCGTCAACCTCCGCATCATCAGCGCCAGTTGGGGCTCGACGATGTACTCGCGCGCCCTCGAAGACGCCATCCGCCGCGCGGGCGAGGAAGGCATTATTTTCATCGCCGCCGCCGGCAATGCAAGCGTCAACAACGACCGCCGGCCCCACTATCCTTCGAGCTACAAACTGCCGAACGTCGTCGCCGTCGCCGCGCTCAACCGCCGCGACACGTTGGCCTCATTCTCGAACTACGGCGCGCAGGGCGTCCACCTCGCCGCCCCCGGCGCGGAGATTCTGAGCACGTGGCCGAAGAACAAATACGAAGAGCACTCCGGCACTTCGATGGCGACGCCGGTCGTCTCGGGTGTGGCGGCGCTCGTGCTCTCGGTCAACCCGAAGATGACGGTCAAAGAGTTGCGCGAGCGGCTGCTCGCATCGGTGGATCGGCTGCCCGCGCTTGAAGGAAAACTGTCGAGCGGCGGCCGCATCAACGCCGCCCGCGCCGTCGGCGCCCATTGAGTGAGTGACCGAAGACCTCATGCTTACTCTCCGCCAAGCCCCTCTGATTCTCAGAATCGAGGGGCTTGACGTTTGAAGGGCGCGCCGAGTTTGCGAAGTCAGGAGACAAGCCGCTTCGCTGCCCGCTTCCCCGACAACAATTTTTGAGGAGCGCCATGCCCGACAACACGAGCTCCCTGTGCGACGCGATGCGCGCGAGCATTGACGACATCACGCTGGAGTGGGTCCGGCGCGTGAAGGCCGACCCCTACATCAGTTCGGACGACCGCCTGTCGCTGACCCAGATCGTCGATCACATCCCGCAGATGCTCGAAGAGCTGTGCGACCTGCTCGGGCAGGAGAACGAGCCGGACTTTGAGACGATCCGCGCCTCCAGCCAGCACGGCTACCTGCGTTCGGCCGAGGGCTACTCGCTGCTCGATCTGCTGCGCGAACTGGAACTGTTGCGCGACTGCGTCTTCAACTTCGTCGCCGAGACCGAGATCGCCCGGAACGTCAGCCGCGCCGAGACGATCCGCGCGCTACGCACCGTCAACAACTATTTCGGCGAAGACATCCTCTTCGTCGTCGAACATTTCCTGAAACAGCGAGGGAACCAGTGACGCCCGGCCCCGGCGGGAGTTACTTTACAAACGCACGGCGGACGATGGACGATAGACCATAGACGATACTCAAACGACCGTTGCCCGTCGTCTATCGTCTGTCATTGAACTTCATCAAGGAGCAGCCCACGAACATGAGCGCATCGCAGCTATCCACAGAGAATAATCGAACGGCCGAACTGGACCAGCTTTGCATCAACACGATCCGCGCGCTGTCGCTCGACGCGGTGCAAAAAGCCGAATCGGGACACCCCGGCCTGCCGCTTGGGGCCGCGCCGATGGCCTACGTTTTATGGACGCGCTTCCTGCAACACAACCCGCGCAATCCGAAGTGGCGGAATCGCGACCGTTTCCTGCTCTCGGCCGGCCACGGTTCGATGCTCGTCTACTCACTGCTGCACCTGACGGGCTACGACCTGCCACTGGAAGAGTTGAAGAATTTCCGCCAGTGGGGCTCGAAGACGCCCGGCCACCCCGAGAACGTCCTGACGCCGGGCATCGAGATCACAACTGGTCCCCTCGGGCAAGGCTTTGCCAACGGCGTCGGGATGGCCGTCGGCGCGGCGCACCTCGCGGCCAAGTTTAACCGGCCCGAGTTCGCGGTCGTCGATCACTACGTCTATTCAATCGTCTCCGACGGCGACTTGATGGAAGGCGTCGCCTCTGAAGCCGCTTCGCTCGCCGGCCACCTGAAACTCGGCAAGCTGATTTACCTTTACGACGACAACCGCGTGACCATCGAAGGTTTCACCTCGCTCGCCTTCACCGAAGACGTGCCCGCGCGCTTTGCCGCCTACGGCTGGCACACCTCGACGGTCGAAGACGGCAACGATCTCGACGCTATCGAGCAAGCGATTCGCGACGCGCAGGCGGTCGGCGACCGGCCCTCGCTCATCTCCGTCAAAACCACGATCGGCTACGGGATGCCCACCGCCGGCA
>JBOGOY010000598.1:0-3614 GCA_050748185.1 Pyrinomonadaceae bacterium | reverse complement strand
CGTTTGGACTTTGGACTTTTTAGGAGACGTTGGATGTTAGACTTTTGGCTTTTGACCTGCCGCGGCGATGCCGCCGGTGACACGCTTGAGCTTGATGTCAATCGTGCCGATGTCGCTGCCGATGCGGACGCGGACGGGCAAGCGGCGCTCGTCGTCTGTGAGCCAGAGTGACATTTCGCCGTTGCGTCGGATGAGGCGTCGGTCGCCGAAGGCTTCGATGTCAACGCGCAGGGTCTGTGTCTTCTTCCCGACGATGGTGTTCATCGTCTTGCGCCCGGAGACCTTGACGGGGATGTTAAAGACCTCGCCCGAGTCGCTCATCACGATCTCGAATCGCTGCCCGACGGCGAGCGGGCGCGTGCGCAGGAAGTAAAGGGCCGAGAGAAAGTCGTGCGCCGCGCCGCCGAGCGGCGACGTGGTGATTTCAGGCTGGCTGTTGGGATCGTTCGGGTTGCGCTCGGTGAAAGTAACTTTGTCGTTCGCGCGGTCGAACACCGCTTCGCTCAGTCGGACGCGCTTGCCCTGTTCGTCAATCTTGCTGGTCGAGAGGACGGCGAGCGTCCGTGGATCGACCACCGACTCGATGCCGAAATGAAAATCGACGCCGAAGAGCTTGCGGAACCACCCCTTAGCTTTGGCGTCGCCCTGATATTGAATGAGCGGCTGAGCGGCGTCCGCGTCTACGGCGGAAGCGCTCGCCTGCGGCGTGATGCGCCCGGCCTTGAAACGGAACTCGGCGATCTCGATGCCGCGCAGCAGCAGTTTCGAGAACTCGCCCTGATACACTAGTTCTTCATTCGGCTCGAAGGGCAGCGGAGAGGATTTTGCGGCCGCCGACTTCTTGTCGCTATTCTTGTCATGTACATCTCTGGCGAACGCCGGCGCGAAAGAAGACAGCACCAGCGCGCCCGTGAGCGCGAACACGAAAAGTGCAACTAGCAGATGACGCGGCATACTTTCACGACCTCAATTCATCAACGCGGCCTTCGCGGCCAGCGCCCCCCACGCGACGAGCAGCCCGAGCGCGGCGCGATATTCTCGGTAACGCAGATACAGGCTCGGGTCGAACCCGACAATGCCCGTGCCCGTCCCTTCCGGGTACGGTCGGAAGCGCGGAAAAAAGAGCGGCACGTGCCGCGCATAGCGCCCGTAATCCTCGCCGAACAGTTCCGCGAGCGTGCCTGCTTCGACGCGCATCACCGGCAGATAGATGCCAAGAAACAGCGCCACGAAGATGCCGCTCAAGAGAGCCAGCAGCCACCAGTTGCCGCTCGCCGTGATGGTGAAGCCGAGGCCGAGGATGAAACTGCCGAGGTACAGCGGGTTGCGCGTGTAGGCGTAAGGACCGGAGACGGCGAGGGCCGCATTCTTGCGGATGTGACCGCTCGCCCAAGCGCGCACGAGCAGCCCCACGACGGCCACCGCGCCGCCCACGGCGAGTGTCGCCGCACGCGGGCGCGCCAACACCATAAACACCGCCGCGCACATAAACCCCAACGGCACACGCCAGCGCTGCACCCACGTCCCGCCCCTACGCAACTGTCACACTCTCCATTTCTTTAGCGGCTTTCACGCGCGCCAGCCTTTCTTCGGCGGCGCGCAACACGCGCCCGACTTCGATGTCCATGCACACCCACTGCGAGCAGGCGCGGCGGTGGCAGTCAGTCCGGCAGTCGATGTCGGTGCGTTCGACGCACACGTCCTCATCTCGGGGCGAGCCGTTGCGCCACCACTCGGTCGGGCCGAACAGCCCGACGACGGGCGCGCCGGCCGCGACCGCCAGATGCGTCGGCCCCGTGTCGCCGCCGACGTAAAGCGACGCACGCCGCGCCAGCGCGAAATAACCTTTCAGAGAGAGACTGACGGCACGCGCCGCTGCGCTGCGCGACGCATTGACAACCCTCTCGGCCAACTCGCGCTCGCCCGGCCCGTAGGTGACGAGCGAACGTAGTTTGAAACTATCCCACAGCGCATCGGCCAGCGCGCCGAAGCGTTCCGCCGCCCAGAGCTTCGTCGGCCAACCGCCGCCGGGATTGAGAATCGCAAACTCGCCGCCCGCCTCTTTGGTCGCCGCGTCGGCTTCGCGCTCGTGCGCCGGCGAGACGGCTACCGGGAACTCGAAATCGTCGGCCTCTGACGGCGCTTCGATTTTGAGTGCGCCGGCGAGCAGCGCGAGATTCTTTCGGATGACGTGCGTGCGGGCCGGAACGTTAACCGCGTGCGTCAAGAGAAAGCGACTCGCGGGCTCGCGCAGCGCGGCGCGCGCAAAGCCGTAGCGTCGCGGGGCATTCGATAATTTGGAAATGAGTGCGGACTTGAGTAAGCCCTGAAAGTCGATGGAAAGATCGAAGGCCGAGGCGCGTAACCGACGTAACTGTTGACGCGGTGCCAACAGTGTCTCCCCAGACACCGGCCAGCGCCTCAGCGCCTTCGTGTCGATTTCGATGAGGCGATCTATGAACGGGTTGTCTCGTAAAATTTCCGCCGCGCGCCGCTCCACCACCCACGACACCTCGACCCTCGCGCCCAAGCTTTGACGCGCCGCCGCAAGCGCCGGCAGCGTGTGAACGATGTCGCCGATGCTGCCGAGTTTGACGATCAGAATTCGCAAGATGGGTAAACTTTAAGAATCAACTCTCCGCTCGACGCCATAGCCGTACACAACTCTTTACCGCAATTTCCTTAAACCCTCATGCCATCTGACAAAGGCGTAGGTGAGCAGCGACCAAATAATCCCGTTACTGGCAGCAACAAAAATGGCCTGAACGTCCCCACTGTGAAAAATCATTCTTCCAAGCAGATGCGGCCAACCGATGGTCCATGCGAATGGATGCCGTTCCAGCAAACTTAGTTGCGACACTGAACCGCCGGGATCCGTGATAAAGACCAGAATTAGAAGCGTAAGAGGAATCAGAATACCGCCAACAATGGACTGAGAAAGTAACGTCATCGTTCGTTCGACGGTTGGAGAAGAAAATTTCAATGTCATGCGGCCACCCCCTATTCTTCCACGCCGCTAACCTTGCGGTTGAGTTGAACGATGAGATGCGACGACGAGTGATCTTTGGGGTCGCCGACGATCGCCACGCGCCCGCCGTAGGCTCGTACCACGTCGCGTTCGGGGACGGTTTCGGCGGTGTAGTCGGTGCCTTTGGCGTGAACGTCGGGGCGGATGGCGAGCAGCAGTGCCTCGACCGTCGGCTCGGGGAAGATGGTGACGAGATCGACGGCGCGCAAAGAAGCGATCACTTCGGCGCGTTCGCGCTCTGACACGATCGGCCGGCCCGAGCCTTTGAGGGCGCGCACCTGTTCGTCGGAGTTGATGCCGACGACCAGCAGTTGGCCGAGCGCCTTCGCCGCTTCGAGATAGCGGACGTGGCCGACATGCAGCACGTCGAAGCAGCCGTTGGCGAGTATGACCCGCGCCCCGTGCCGCCGCGCGATCGCCACGCGCGCGATCAAGCGGTTGCGTTCAAGAATGCGCGCCGCGGATTCGGCCAAGCCTTGTTCGTCAAGGAGAGTCATTTCAGATCATCCATTGTCAAATCAATTAACCACGAAGAGCACATGAGGAAGAATGATGAATGCGAAATGATGAATGATGAATGAAGAGC
>JBOGOY010000597.1:0-3615 GCA_050748185.1 Pyrinomonadaceae bacterium | reverse complement strand
CTCATGGGATAACGAGTTGCGGCGAGTGGTAGCGGCCAAGCGCGTCCGTACCGAGGGGGCTTTGCGCGCCGTCCACCTGTACGCGCACAAGATACGTTCCGGCTTTCACGCCGCTGACAGGGATGCTGAGGTTGTTGCTTGGCAGCGGCGGAATCGACGGGGGGCTTTGCAGGTTGAGACGCGCAGGGACGTTGAAGCTATAGCTTTGCGCGACCGCCTCTAATGAACCCGGCGGACTCGACGTTGGGACCAACTCATTCAGCAGGAGCACCGCACGCTGCGAGGGACCGACGGCTGGTTCAAGGTGCAGGTTGACGGTGGCCGAGCGCGGAGCGCCGCCCGTCCCTTGCACGCCGCCGATGCCGATCGGCTCGATGATCCGCGGGCGCAACACAAAGGCCGCGACGTTCGATTCAACGCCTCGGTGTGAAACCGGCGGGGAACCCAGCAGCCGGCGATGGATGAGCTGCACGCCCTGTACGCCCGCTACGAGCGAGGGAGGCAGTGGAACAATGATTTGCGTCTCCGTGATGTCGCCGGCAGCCGGCGCGACCTCCATGCCGTTGACGCTGACGGTGGTTTCCTCGCCGCGCAGTTGTTGGCCGGCGAGGACGAGTCGGTGGCCCGCGAGGATCGGTTGATCGACGGAGACGGGATCAATCGCCGTCGCTTGCGATTTGATCAGTTCGATGACGGGTTGCTTGAACGGCACGACGTAGATGTTGCGCGCGCGCACCGGCAACGCGGACTTGGTCGAGCGGCGGCTTTCAATCAGCACCACCGAGGTTTGATACGCTGCCGTCGGTCGGTACTTGGCCCCAAAAGCAGCCCACATGCGGGAAATCTCTTCGGTCGTCAGAGACTGCGGAACGATCTTGATCTGCTCGACCTGCTCGGCCAACTCGGAAGCGAAAAGGGCTTCGAGGTGAGCCGGTAGTCCGCTGCCGCCGGTGACGAGCGAGGGCGGTGTGAGTGTTCGGCGGATCGCATCGCGTGTCAGCACAGGCGTTTCGTGCAGCAGTTGCATCCCGTAACCGAGTAGTATCTCGGCATGAAATTCTTCGAGGCCGTAGGCGGTCAAAAGATAGTGCAGGTCGAGCGCCAGCGGCGGATTACCGAGGCGCTCGCCGCGCCCGTCGCGCGACGGTAAGCCCACGTTGCGCCAACCCGCGTTCGGCGTCACCTGATACATAAAGATGTTGAGGCGGCTCTTTTTCTCCGTATCGAGGGCGTCGATCCGGTCGGGCGGGAGCGCACTCACTAACACGTCGCCGACGCTCGCGGAGACGTCGTGATCGATCAAGCCGTTGCTGAGCAAATCTTTCAAAACGGCGGTGACGGAAGCGATGGCGAGGGCGGTACTCAACGCTTCCCTCCTTCACGCTGCCGCAAATAATCTTCGAGCGAGAGCGACGGGCCGCGCCGCGCATCGGTGAGACGAGCGCCGGACGAGGACGACGACGACGGCGGAGCGGCGGACGTGACGGCCCTCACGTCTACCCGCCCGATGGTGACACGAATGACGGGCGCGGTCTGCGCCGTGGCGCTCGATGCGGCCTGATCGTGCGAAGAACTCGGGTGCATGACAAGCTTCACCACTGTTCCCGGAGCCGACAGAGCCGGGCGCGCACCGGACGCGCCGCGGGAGTCGAAGGCCGGCGCGTCGTGGCGTTCGGCGCGCAACGTATCACTCATGTTTGCGCGCTCGTCGAGGATGCGTTTGAGGTGCGCTTCGAGTTGGGGCTGATTGGCTATTTCGCTTGCGGCGCGCGCGACGAATCGCTTTTCGTCGGCTGATGAAATGACCGAGTCGGACGACGCGCGGCGTTCACGCGCCAAAGTTTCCGTCTCGGGTTGAGCGAAGACTTCCGGCGATTGATGCTCTGCGCGTGGCTCTCTTGAAGACGCTGGACGGATTGCCGCCGGCTGTCTAGCGGCTGACGATTGCCGAGCGAGAGAATGCGCGTCGCGTTCATCCGGCGTGGGCGCTACAGCGGTGGACGGCCGATTGACATTTGGGTGTGAACTGCGCCGGTCATTCGCGGCACGGGTGCGCGCCGGATCGGTTGAAGAGCGCGAGAGGCGTGCGGCGGCGGAAACGCTCGCCTCGTCTTCCGCCAGCGGCTCGACGAGGGGCGGCGGCGTGGTGGCAGCGTACATCGGCGGCTCGAAGACGGACGCGAGGCGCGGCTGCACGGCCCGCGCCTGACTGAAAGTTCTGGTGAGAAGGTGGTTGAGGTAGTCGCTCATCCGCCGATTAAATGCAAATAAAACTGCCGCCGTTGCGGAGTCATGCAGAGGATGTCCCACTCGCGCCAGCCATAGCGGGAAGCCAGCACGTGAACTTCGCGCAACAGGCGTTCGGCCCACGCCTCGATTTCGCTCCAGAAAAACGCGCCGATGTCGAAGGCCGCTTGCCACTGCGCGCCGCATTGCGGGCAACAGTAGGCGAGGCGCAGGTCCGACTGCGGGTCGGCCAGCGACATCTTTTCAATCATCGCGCCGACGATTTCCGCCGGCAGTTGTTCGACCGTGCGCGGGTCGTCCGCGTAACGCGCGCTTAAGAGACAACGCGCGAGCAGCAACGCCCGCGTGGCGTCGAGGTCTTCAGCGGCTGCCTGCGCCTGACTGCTGCTGCTGGCGACGGCGAGGAGATCGAGACTGTTCGGCAGCCGAAAGTGTAGTTCGTAACCGTTAATTTCGAGCCACAGAGTTTCCGCCGGTGTTTGGTCGCCTTCAATCTCGACGCGCAAATCCGCGATCGCCAAGCTCGACTCTAAACGCTCGCCGCACGAAGGGCAGTGAGCGAGGCTCGTCAATTGCGGCCCAAACGTCCATTCGCGCAACGTCAACAATCGCGCGTCGCGTTCGCCGACGCTGAGATGGGCCACCACCAGCGCATCGTGCGGCGTCTCGTCGTCGCCGCAGCAGGCCGCCGCGAGCAGCAAGAGTGCCCGCTCAATGGGCGACCTCGTCAAGCCTTGCTCCCAGACCGACAGCAGTTCCGGAGCCGACAACGCGCGCATCGCTTTTTACCCGATTGGCTCGACGAAGCTCGGCTCGCTCGGCTCGGTCACTTCGTAGTCACGCTCCCAACCTTCGTTCTCCAGCTTGAGTTGCTGAATCGCGACGGCGTTCGCGTTCGCGTCCAAGTCAGGCAATGCTTGAAACTCCGACACCCAACAGCGAAAGACCTTGTACGCAATCGCTAACTGCCCGGCCTCGTTGTACAACTCGATGATGATGTCTTTGCGAAAGTCTTTGAGTGAGACTTCCGCGCCGAGGCCGGAGCCGAAGTTCCAGACCTTATTGGCCCACTGCTCGAACTCGCGGTCGTGTGTCACGCCGCGTTCCAGCGTGATCGCTTCGTACTCGGTGCGGCCCGGCGATTTGCGGCTGCTGCTCGGATCGCCGCCGTCGCGGTGCCTCACCACTTCAGTCGTGCGCTTCAGCGTCCCAACCTTGCTGACGCCCGCGACATAGCGCCCGTCCCACTTCACGCGGAACTTGAAATTCTTATACGGATCGAACCGCGCCGCATTGACGGTAAACTGAGCCATAGCGTCCTCCACTAAGAAATGATGAATGCGGAATGATGAATGATGAATTAAGAGC
>JBOGOY010000596.1:0-3635 GCA_050748185.1 Pyrinomonadaceae bacterium | reverse complement strand
GAATTGCAGGGGGCCTTAAGTATGAAAAATCAACGTCTCACGGTTAAGCTCAATGAAACTGAGGGTCGTATAACCCCTCCGCGATTTTGTCGAGATTCGCCAGTAACAGGGTTCCCAATTCCGCGTTCCTGATGTTGCCGGTTGAGACCAGCGGCAATTTGTAAGGCTTGCGTTGCAAGAGAAAAGAGTTGACGAAATCAGAATTTTTGGTCACGACCACATAATGCTCACGAAGCGAGATTTCGTTAATAAGCGAGTCTGTAGTGCGATTACCATCCGGCAACTCAAGCGTGTGGGTGGCCTCGTGCCCCGCCTCTCGCAGCCGTTGGACCAACCGTCGGGGAAACTGAGCGGCAACGAGAAACTTCATGCCAGAGCCTGCTCGACGCGCTTGACTTGGCTGAGGCGTGTGGCGAAGGACAAGGTCGCCAGAATGTCTTGCTGCTCAAGATCTTCATAGTCGGACAGAATCTCTTCCGGCGTCATCCCCGAACTGAGCAACTCCAGAATCATTTCAACTGGATAGCGCAAACCGCGAATGCAGGGTTTACCATGACAGATGTTCGGATCAATGGTGATTCGTTCGGCCAAGTTCATCAGTTGCCTCCGGCTTCGAGCGTATCACGCTCCTCTCCGCCATCGCGCACCTCTTCGGCGCTCGTCAGCCTCCCGGCGCGGCTGTCTGCCAGCCCGGCCTCAATTGCCTGCCGCACATAAATCTCGTGCATTAAATCATCCCAAGTGATCGCGTCAGGCAAACATTCGATCAGTCGTCGCGCTTCCTCTTTAACATTAACCATTTCCACAAGTGTTACCCTCCGGCAAAAGGCGAAAGGAAAGTTAAGCCTCTCATTTAGGCCGCCGCGATTTCCGGCGTCCCTTCGAGCAGACGCCCGTACTCGCCGCTCTCAGTCCACTTCAAAATCTCCGAGACGCGCCAGACGGGGAAGGGGTGCGAGAGGCCGGCCGTGATGATGTCTGCCCAGAAGCGGTCGAGCGCCTTCTCGTCGTAGTCCTTCTGGAAGTCGCGCGCCTGTTGGAGAAATTGGTCGTAATCGACTTTCGACGCGAAGGTGCCGCCGCACAGTTTCATCATCGTGCGGCCGATGACGTGCGGGTCTTGGGTGACGAGCAGCGCGGCGCGGTCGCAGGAGAGTTCGGCGCGGCGTGCCCACGCGAGTAACGCCGAGCGCATGGTGGCGGAAAGAAGCTGCGCGACGAGCGTGGCGACGGGCGCAGCGGCCACGGCGACATTCGCCAGCGCTTCGAGCAGCCGGGCGACCGTCAGATACAGCACATGCTCGGCGTGGATGTGGCCGACCTCGTGGGCGATGACGGCTAAAGTCTCTTCGTCGTTCAGCCGTTCGAGCAGTTGCGAGTAGAGCACGATGACGGGTTTTTCCACGCCGCCGGTGAAGGCGTTGACGACCGGCGACTGCTGCACGTAGAGGTCTGGCATGGCTACGCCGAGCGTCGTGCAGGCGACTTGGAGTTTGGCGTAGAGATCGGGGCACTGTCTGGGCGTTACCTTGACGGCGCTCGCCATGAAGATGACGCGAATGGCCGATTCGCCGGTGACGGCGAGCAGTTTTCTAACCGCCGTATCGATGCCGGGGATGGCGCGCAGCGTGGCGAGAGCGCGGCTGTCGGCCGGGTGGATGTAATCGTGCTTGTTGAGATCGGCAAACTTTTGGTGTGGCGCGTTCGAGAGCGGCAAGCGGCAGCGGCCGCACTTGGCGTTGCCATTCACGTCCGTGCGCGTCTGGTTCAGTTGGCCGCAAAAGCGGCAGCGGATCGGCGTGGTGTCATTCTCGCCGGGGGGCAGTTCGTTGTCAGGCATCATTATTCACCCATTGTAATTGCTGTCGGGGGCGACGGCCGCCCGCATGGTAGTTGTGCCGCCAAGTATCAACGAAAGCGCGGCGCGACGGCAAGCGCGCAGCAGGCCCGAACAGGGTTTTATTCAAGATCAGAATTTATTGCCACAGAGGCACAGAGGGCACAGAGGAGGCAAACGATGAATGATGAACGATGAATTAAAAACAGTTGGTCTGTCATTCATCATTTCGCACTCATCATTTTCCCTGTGCGCTCTGTGCCCTCTGTGGCTAATAGGCTCGAACGTTGATCTTCGCGGAGCGTTGGGGCCATTGTTCAAAACTCAATGTTTGAAATGACGAATGCCGGTAAAGACCATCGCGAGATTGTGCTCGTCAGCGGCGGCGATCACTTCGGCGTCGCGGACGGAGCCGCCGGGCTGGATGACGGCCGTGATGCCGTGCTTTGCCGCTTCGTCAACGCCGTCGCGGAAAGGGAAGAAAGCGTCCGAAGCGAGCACCGAGCCGGACACCGGCAGTTGCGCCCGCGCCGCGCCGAGACGGACGGAATCGACGCGCGACATCTGCCCCGCGCCGACGCCGATGGTCTGCCCTCCGCGCGCGTAAACGATGGCGTTCGACTTGGTGTGCTTGCAGACCGTCCACGCGAAGAGCAGGGATGCGATTTCCTCTTCCGTCGGCGCTCGTTGGCTCACAACTTTCAGTGTCTCGCGCGTCAGGCGGTGCGTGTCGCGCGTCTGGATGAGCAGGCCGCCGGTGATCGTCTTGAACTCGACTCCTGCGGCCGACTGCGTCGCACCCGTCCGCAGCACGCGCAGATTTTTTTTCGCGCGGAGGACTTCCAGCGCCTCCTCTTCAAAATCGGGCGCGACGATGACCTCTGTGAATATTTCCGTGACGGCGCGCGCGGCAGCCCGGTTCACCTTGCGATTAAACGCGACGATGCCGCCGAAGGCCGAGACCGGATCGGTGGCGAGCGCGCGGCGGTAAGCCTCTTCGGGCGTCGGGGCGACGGCGACACCCGCCGGATTCGTGTGCTTGATGACGGCGCAGGCCGTCTCTCCAAAGTCGCAGACGAGTTGCCACGCGGCGTCGGCGTCGATGTAGTTGTTGAAAGACATTTCCTTGCCGGAGAGAACTTCAGCGGAAGCGACGCCCGCTTCGTCAGTCCGATAGAGTGCGGCCTGCTGGTGCGGGTTTTCGCCGTAGCGTAGGTCGGCCGACTTACTCAACGTCAGTACGACGCGGCTCGGCAGGGGCGTGGGCGACGCCTCACCTTTCTCAGCGTCCGCCGCGCCGGCGGGCGTTGCTCCCATGCTTTCAGATTCTTGCGGCGTGCTCAGATAATCGGCGATGGCGCGGTCATATTCGGCCGTCCGGGAAAAAGCTTGGAGCGCGAGGTGCGCGCGCGTGCGCCTTGAGAGCGCCCCAGCTTGACGGCTCATCTCCTGCGTCAAGGCCGGGTAGAAATCCGGTGAGACGACGACGGCCACAGCCTCGAAGTTCTTCGCGGCGGAGCGGAGCATCGCCGGGCCACCGATGTCGATCTGTTCGATGGCCTCTTCCGGCGTCACGACCGCGCGGGCGATTGTCTGCTCGAAGGGATAGAGGTTGACGACGACGAGATCGATCGGCTCGATGCCGTGCGCTTCGAGCGCGGCGACGTGTGCGGCGTTGTCGCGCACAGCCAGAATGCCGCCGTGGACGCGCGGGTGCAACGTCTTCACGCGCCCGTCGAGCATCTCGGGGAAGCCCGTCACTTCGGAAACATCGCGCACCGGGATGCCGGCCTCGCGC
>JBOGOY010000595.1:0-3639 GCA_050748185.1 Pyrinomonadaceae bacterium | reverse complement strand
GCGCCCGTCGGGGTTGTAAGTGATCTCTGTGAAACTCGCGTGGAACTTATGCGCGGCGGCAGCGGTTATGAAGGACAGCGTCGCCAGCACGACGATAAAGGTTAAAAGGCGAAGCGGGGAAAAGGGTAAAAGGTGAGGTGGGAAACCGGCCGGTAAACAGGTGCGCCGCACCTGCCCCCTTGTCCATTTCGCCACTTCGCCTTTTCCCCTTTTCCCCTTCATTTCTTCTTCGTGTCCTTCGTGGTTACTGTCTTCACTGGCTCCGCGGCGACGGCGACGGGGCGGGCGTCGGGGCTGCTGGTGTCGCGGTCGCCGCCGGAGCGGTCGCGGGCGTCTGGACCGGCTTGCGTTCGAGTTGCTGCATCGGGTTCGGCTGCGGTCGCTCTTTGAAAAGCTGGAAGCGCGACTTGACGGGGCGGCGCGGGAAGCTGTTATTCGCCAAATCCACGTCGGCCGTTTCCAAGTGCGGGTCGAGCGTGATCGAGCGGACTTCCTTTTTGGTCATGATCAGCTTCGAGGCGTTCGAGTTGTCATAGCGCCAGATCTCGGCCGGGATTCGCATCTCCTCTTTGGTCCCATCGGCGTACTCGATCTCCAGAATGACCGGCATCACGAGGCCACCGACGTTTTTCAAATCGACGATGTAAAAATTGAGGCCCGATTGCAGGAGTTCCCGCTCGCGGTCTGTGAGCGTCGCGGCGAAGCGCTGGTAAGCCTCGCGCTCCTGCGGCGTCACGACCAGTTCGTCGTACTCGTTGTAGAAATCGCGCAAGGAGGGGAACTGGTCCACGCGCTTCGGCAGAGACTTGTTGCGCCGCTGTGAGAGCGTGACAGGTTGTTGGTCGCGTTCGCGGCGGAGCGCGGCCTTGTCCGTCTCGGGGTTGAGGGTATCGAGCGCGAAAAGTCGAACGCGCTCAAGTGAAATGTCGGTGTGATCGGTTGAATAGAACCAGCCGCGCCAGAACCAGTCGAGATCGACGCCCGAAGCGTCCTCCATGGTGCGGAAAAAGTCGGCCGGCATCGGGCGCTTGAACTTCCAGCGGCGCGAGTATTCGCGGAAGGAAAAGTCGAACAGTTCGCGCCCGAGCACCGTCTCGCGCAGGACGTTAAGGGCAGTCGCGGGTTTGCCGTAGGCGTTGTTGCCGAATTGCAGCGCCGATTCGGAATTGGTCATGATCGGCACCTGCGCCTGACTCTGCATGTACTCGACGATGTTCTGCGGCTCGCCGCGCCAAGAAGGGTAGTTCTCTTCCCACTCCTGCTCGGCCAGATATTGCAGGAACGAATTCAGCCCCTCGTCCATCCACGTCCACTGCCGCTCGTCCGAGTTGACGATCATCGGAAAGTAGTTGTGCCCGACCTCGTGAATGACGACCGAGATGAGGCCATACTTGGTCCCCGCCGTGTAAGTGCCGTCCGGCTCGGGGCGCGGACCGTTAAAGCAGATCATCGGGTATTCCATGCCGCCCACGGGGCCGTGAACCGAGATCGCCGTCGGATACGGGTAGTTGAAAGAGTAGCGCGAATAGACGTTCAAGGTGTGAACGATCGAGTGAGTCGAATAGCGCTCCCACAAGGGGTTTCCCTCTTTGGGGTAGAGCGACATCGCCATCACGCGGTTGTCCTCGACGTTGTGCCCCTGCGCGTCCCAGATGAACTTGCGCGACGAGGCGAAGGCGAAGTCGCGCACGTTATCGGCATGGTAAACCCACGTTTTCTTGCCGGTCGGCTTTCCGCGCTCGGCGGCCTCGGCCTCGGCCTGCGTCACGATCTTGATGGGCTCGCGGGCCGTCGCGGCCTGCCGCAGGCGCTCGCGCTGCGCGGGCGTCAAGACTTCGTTCGGGTTTTGCAGGACGCCGGTCGCCGAGACGACGTGATCGTTCGGCACGGTCAGGCGCACGCGGTAGTTGCCGAACTCCAGCGTGAACTCGCCCGAGCCTAAGAACTGCTTGTGTTGCCAGCCGGTCACATCGTTGTAGGCGGCCATGCGCGGGAACCACTGCGCCATGACGTAGAGGTAATTGCGATCTTGCGGGAAATACTCGTAGCCGGAGCGCGCACGGATTTTGCGCGCATCGTTAATGTTGTAATTCCAATCGACCGAGAACTGTGTCTGTTGTCCGGGCGCGAGCGGCTGCGGCAGATCGATCCGCATCATCGTGTCGACGACGATGTGGCGCAGCGGGTTGTTTCGCGCGTCGCGCACCGAGGTGACACGGAAGCCGCCGTCGAAGATTTCGGCGGCGAGCATCGAGTCGAGCGTCGAGAACGGCAGACGCTCTAGTTGGGCGGGGGCAGTGCGCGTCAGGTTCGCGCCCGAATCCTTCTCGAAGATGTTCTGGTCCAGTTGCAGCCAGAGGTAGTTCAGCGTGTCCGGCGACTGGTTGTAATAAGTGACGGTCTCCTTGCCTGTGATGCGCTGGCTCACATCGTCCAGTTCGACGTCGATCGAATAGTCGGCGCGTTGTTGCCAGTAGCGGTGGCCGGGCGCGCCCGACGCCGTGCGGTACTCGTTCGGGGTCGGCAGAATCTCTTCGAGTTGGCGGAATTTGTCGCTCGGGCTCGATTTCGACTGTGCGCGCGCGGGTGGTGGTAACGCCGGCGCGAACGTCAAAAGGAAAGTCAGGGCAAAGGCAAGGCGTTGACGCATCAAGAGCGGCCATCCTTCCATACTTGGAGTCGAACTTAAAGCGCGTGTTCTGGTGAGCGGTTGCGGACGCTCATTATAGGAAAGTAAAAAGGTAAAAGTAAAAAGGTAAAAGCGGATAACCGATTGATCTCACTTTTACCTTTTGCCTTTTTACTTTTGCTTTCTCTTCCGCGGCGGCTTTGCGAGCGTTCGCCGGTCGGAGCGCGCGGGCGCGGGGGGCAGCGCGGCGGCGCGGGCGAAGTAGCCCTGCCGGTAAGAGAGTTTCAGCTTCGCTTTGCGTAACTCGGGGTTGACGATCTCGAGCCGCAGTTTGCGGTACGAACTGTCGCGGGCCTTGTTGGTCGGTGTGTAAGCCAGCAGGTACTGCGAACGCAGTTCCTGTTGAATTTGCGCGAAGGCGGCGTTGAGTTGCCGTTCGTCCTCGGGGAAGAAGGCCCGGCCGCCGGTGCGCTCGGCTATTCTTTTGAGCGCGCCTTCGTCGAGCGACTCGCTGCCGATGCCGATACAATAGATAACGGTGTCGTTTTTGAGCGCGGCCTCGATCACGTCGTCCTTCTTGAGCGGGCTGTTGAAGTTCTCGTCCCCGTCGGAGAGCAGGATGACGGCGCGGCGCGAGCGCTCGGGAGCCTGCGCCATGATCTCGCCGGTAGTGGCCCAGACGGCATCCCAGATCGCCGACCAGCCGGGGATACGGTAGCGCGCCTGCTCGCCACTTTCGCCGCGCGCCTCCGCGGAGAGGACGAACTCGACCTGCTCCTTGTCCGTCCACAAGCGCGGCATTTCGATGTGCCCGATGGCGCGGTGCAAAGCGGTAGTGTCGCCGGTCAAATCCTGCTCAATTGTCGCCTCGCTGTGGAAAGAGACGACCGCCGCCTTGTCCCGCTCCGGCCTGACGACTGCGTCGATAAAGGCGCGCGCAGCTCCCTTCTCGTCGGGCAGCGTCTCGTTCTGCGAGCCGCTCACGTCGATCAAGATGGCGAGCGCGAGCG